>JAJZMN010000267.1 GCA_021850345.1 Actinomycetes bacterium
TTCTTCGATCAGGACCTCGCATAGCGCAAGCGGGACGCCGACCGGTTCGGCGGGAAAGGAGGTACAGGTGGACCCGTTCGTGGTGCACGTGGCCAAGCTCCGCAGGGTGCTCGGCACCCGTTGGCACGAGGTGCGCACCGGACCGGTGGACCCCGAGCACGTCATCGCGCCGAGGTCCTCGGCGGACAGTACGGTGCCTGACGGCGCCGAGGCGATCTGCGAGGTCTCGCTCGAATCGTTCTCCGGAGGCGTGATGGTGACCGGGACGGTCGCCGCGCCGTGGCAGGGCCTGTGCAGACGGTGCGCCAAGCCGGTCGACGGCATGCTGCGGATCGCCGTGAGAGAGCGGTTCACCGAGCCGTCTGCCAGCTACGGCGACCCCGAGGACGACGAGGCCTATCCGATCCACGACGACGTCTTGGACCTCGGGCCGATGGTCCGGGACGCTGTCGTCCTCGAGCTCCCCCTGGCGCCGCTGTGCCAGGAGGACTGCAAGGGGCTCTGTCCCCACTGCGGCGTCGACCGCAACGAGGAGGAATGCCAGTGCGAGACGCCACGCGATCCCAGGTGGGCTAACCTCGATGTGCTCCGGTCGGCCCCCTAGCCCGCTGTCGGCCGGTGGCACACCCCGGCGTATTCCCGGGGCACTGGTACGGGGGAGCCCCCGGGCCACCGACTCGCCGGCGGTTGCCGGCACGGATCTGGAGCGCAACTGACGATGGCCGTCCCGAAGAAGAAGACATCCAAGTCCAAGGGGCGGAGCCGCCGCGCCGCGAACTGGCGGCTCGAGGCGCCGCCGCGCAGCCTCTGCCCCCACTGTCACCAGGCGAAGCTGCCGCACGTCGTCTGCCCGAACTGCGGTTGGTACAAGGGACGCCAGGCGGTCGAGGTCGACTGAGATGCCCCGGGGACGCCCCCCTCGTGGCGCGCGGGCCCCCCGGCTTTCGGGCAGTCTGCCGGTCGCGTTGGACGCGATGGGCGGCGACAAGGCGCCCGGTGAGATCGTGGCCGGCGCGCGCCGCGCTGGTGAAGAGGGGATCGACGTCGTCTTGGTGGGCCGACCCACAGCGCTCGGCGAGACCGGTGACCTCGAGGTCGTCGCGGCGAGCGAGGTCATCGAGATGGGTGAAGACGCCGCGCAGGGCGTGCGCCGTAAGAAGGACTCGTCGCTCGTTCGCGCCGCGGAGCTCGTACGTGACGGCGCGGCCAGTGCCATGGTGAGCGCCGGGAACACGGGTGCGACGATGGCCTCGGCGCTTCTGCGCATGGGGCGGCTCCCCGGTGTCGCTCGCCCCTGCATCGCCACCCCACTGCCTCGTCTCGGCCGCGCGCCGGCCGTCCTCGTCGACGCGGGGGCGAATGCCGAGTGCACGAGCGCCATGCTCGTCCAGTTCGCCCAGATGGGTGTCGCCTATGCGTCGTCCCGCTATGGCGTGCGGGATCCGTCGGTGGCGCTGCTCTCCATCGGTGAGGAGCCGACCAAGGGCACGCCCCTCGTGAAGGAGGCGCACGCGATCCTCGCCGCAGGGGCCGGCGTGCGGTTCGTCGGCAACGTCGAGGGCCGCGACCTCATGCCAGCCACCGCGGACGTCGTCGTGACCGACGGCTTCACCGGCAACGTCACCCTGAAGGCCCTCGAGGGGTCGCTCCGGTTCATCGTGGACACCCTTTTCTCGGTGTTCTCGACCGACGATGCCACCAAGGCCGCCGCCGAGGTCCTGGTGCCCCATCTCCTCCCCGTCGCCGCCGAGCTCGATCCCGAGAACACCGGGGGCGCCATGCTGCTCGGCGTCGACGGGGTGTGCGTGATCAGCCACGGCTCTTCGAGCGCCACTGCGATCCTCAACGCCGTGCGGGTCGCCCACGAGCTTGCCGAGGGCGGCTTGGTAGACCGCTTGGCCGAGGCGGTGAAGCCCGGCTGAGGTGCCGTGGCCGACGACGGGCCCGGTCGTCGTGGCTCTCCGAGGCCTGCCCGTTGCGATGTCCCACCGGGCAGCCCCCGATGTGCTGCCGAGCAGCCCTGGCAGTGGCACTGCGGCCCAGGGTGCACCCTGTGACCCTGTAACATCGGGGTTCGTTGCCGGCAACACCGGGGTTCGTTGCCGGCCCTTTGAGCCCAGGAGCCCGCGTGCCTGCAGAGACCCACATCGAGCAAGCGCCACTCGACCGCCAGGCGGTGTTCGAGCTGATCCGCGACCAATTGGCGGACATCCTCGAGACCGACCCCGGGCGCATCAGTGAGGGGTCATCGTTCTCCGAGGACCTCGACGCCGACTCCCTTGCCCTCATCGAACTGGTCGAAGCGCTCGAGGAGGAGCTGGGTGAGCGGACGGTGGGGTTTCGGATCGACGACGAGGACCTGGAGGATCTGCGTACCGTCCGTGACGCCGTCGACTATGTCGTCGCCAAGCTCGGGGCGGCCTGACCGGAGGCACGTGGCAGGATCCAGCGACGGAGCATCGAGGCTCGCGGAACGCCTCGGTCACGAGCTTGCCACCCCCGCACTGCTCCAACAGGCGCTCTCGCATCGCAGCTGGTGCGCTGAGCAGGGTGGCCAGCCATCGAACGAACGGCTGGAGTTCCTGGGGGACGCCGTCCTCGGCCTGGTCGTCGCAGAGCACTGTTATCGGCGCTTCCCTGAGATGCCCGAGGGGGAGCTTGCCAAGGTACGAGCGGCGGTGGTGAACGCCCGGGTGCTCGCCGAGGTCGCCGACGAGCTCGACATCGGCAGTGCGATCCTGCTCGGCAAGGGGGAGGAGGCCTCGGGAGGGCGCACCAAGCCATCGATCCTCGCGGACGCCTTCGAGGCGGTCATCGGCGCCCTGTACTTGGACGCGGGGTGGAGCGCTGCCGAGCAACTCGTCCTGCGGTTTCTCTTGCCGCGGATCGAACGAGCTGCGGCGGAGCCCGACGACTTCGACCAAAAAGGACTGCTCCAGGAGCTCGCTGTCCGCCACGGCGAGGGGATCCCGCGCTACGTGGTGGTGGGGACCGGCCCCGACCACGACCGCCAGTTCGAGGCCACCGTGTTCGTCAACGGCGTGGAGCGGGGGAGCGGGACCGGCGGGACCAAGAAGGACGCGGAGCAGGACGCCGCCCGCCACGCCCTCTCGGAGATCCGACGTGCCTGAGCTTCCCGAGGTCGAGACCCTCCGCCAGGACCTCGCGAAGGAGGTCGTCGGCAAGAAGGTGAAGACCGTCTCGGTCTTCAATGGACGTTCCGTCAGACGTCACCCGAGCGCCAAGCACTTCCGGGGCCTGCTCGAAGGTCGAACGTTGAAGGCCGTGGGCCGCCTCGGCAAGTACCTGCTCGTCTCCTTGGACAACAAGGACACCTTGGTCATCCACCTGGGCATGAGCGGCCAGCTGCTGCGCGTCAAGAGCCCGAAGGAGCCCAAACCCAAGCACACCCACGTCGTGATCACCTTCACCCAGGGCGGCGAGCTCCGCTACGTCGACCCGCGCACCTTCGGGGAGATGTTCGTCTCTTCGCCGCAACCGCCCGCCTCGACCAATGGCTCGTCGCTGCCCGTCGGCATGGCGACGGGCGACGGTGCCGCGCTGCGTCGCCAAGTGCCCGAGCTCGCCCACCTCGGATTCGACCCCATCGAGGACATGATGAGCTGGGACCGCTTCGGGGTTCTGCTCCGCCAGCACCGTACCGGCCTCAAGGCGCTGCTCATGGACCAAGAGTTCGTGTCTGGCATCGGGAACCTCTACTCGGACGAGATCCTCTTCAGCGCGGGGCTGCGCTACGACCGTCCGGCGTCCGGACTGACCGCGACCGAGGTCCGGCGACTCTACCGAGCGATGGTTGAGACGCTCTCTGACGCGATCAAGCACCGTGGTTCGACGCTTGTCGACGAGCAGTACCGTGACCTCTTCGGGGAGGCGGGCGACTACCAGGGCAGTCACCAGGTCTACGACCGCGAGGGCGAGCCGTGCCGCAGGTGCCGGAACCCGATCGTGCGGACCAAGGCATCGGGGCGCTCGACGTACTACTGCGAGCACTGCCAGGTTTGAACAACCAAGGCCCGTCCAAAAAGGGCTGTGCGCGCGGCACTTCGGCCGTCGACGCTGCCCGTGCGCCGTTCGCCCCGGACAGAGCCGACGCAGTCTCCATCGCCGGCCATGCGCAGGCGAAGGGCCGGAGATGGGCACAGGTGTCGCGCGCCCGCACCCGTCCGCTGGGACAGCCCGCCATTCGTCGCACGTGACGGTCTTTTCGACCCTGCCATGCCAGCCGCGCGTGGGGCCCTGCGACTGTCACGGGAAGGGCGCCGAAGCGTTGGTATGGTCGGCGGCCGATGTTCCTCAAGTCACTCAGCATGAAGGGGTTCAAGTCGTTCGCGGACCCGACCGTGCTCGAGTTCGAGCCAGGGATCACTGTCGTGGTCGGTCCGAACGGCAGTGGCAAGTCCAACGTGGTCGATGCGGTGACCTGGGTGCTGGGCGCCCAAGGACCGCGCTCGCTGCGCTCGCAGAAAATGGAGGATGTCATCTTCGCGGGAACGAGCAGCCGACCGGCACTCGGTCGGGCGGAAGTATCCCTGACGATCGACAACAGCTCGGGGAAGCTGCCGGTCGGCATGGCCGAGGTGACGATCACGAGGACCCTGTTTCGCTCGGGTGACAGCGAGTACGCCATCAATGGCACCGCGTGCCGGCTGCTCGACATCCAGGATCTCTTGAGCGACTCGGGTGTCGGGCGCCAGCAGCACATGATCATCGGCCAGAACCAGCTCGACACGGTGCTGACGGCGCGCCCCGAAGACCGCCGCGCCCTCATCGAAGAGGCGGCCGGAGTGCTCAAGCACCGGCGTCGGCGGGAGCGCGCGGAGCGGCGCCTCGAGGCGACCCAGGAGAACCTCGAGCGCCTCGGCGATCTCGTGCGGGAGCTGCGCAGGCAGATCCGCCCGCTGGAGCGCCAGGCTGCGGCCGCCCGATCGCACGCGACCATCTCCGCCGAGCTGCGCGCCGTGCGCATCCATCTGGTGGGCACCGAGCTTGCCGAGCTTGCCGCTCGGCGTGCCAAAGCCGCCGAGGATCTCGCAGCGCTCGTCGAAGAGGAGCGGTCGCTCCACGAGGCACTCGAGTCGCTGGATGCCCAGGCCGCCACCACCGCTGCGGAGCTCTCGGCGAACCGCGAGGAGGACCTCGCGGCGGCCTTGGGCCAGGTGCAGGCGCTCGTAGAGCGGGCGCGGGGCACGGCGAACGTCTTGCGCGAGCGGGCGCGCGCCCTCGCCGCGGCCCTGGACGCTGCCGCCGACGTGGATGTCGTGTCGACCCTGGAGGCCGAAGCGTCTCGGCTCGCCGCGGAGCTCGAGTCCGCGACCCATGAAGAAGCGGCGCTCGGTCCTGAGCGCGCCTCCCTGGACGTCCTCGCCCAGGACCTCGAAGCGGCGGAGGAGTCCTTCCGCGCCCGGTGGGGCGATGGCGCCGGCGAGCAGGAAGAGCTGCGGGCACTCGACGACCTGCGGCGCCGTGTGGAGCTCCAGCGCAGCGCGATGACCCATCACCGGCGGGCCCTTGTCGCGGTCGACGGCCGCCTCGCGTCGGTCGCCGAGCGTCTGGCGGCGACCGCGGGCGCGATCGAAGAGCTCACTGCCCGCCGCGGCGCGCTGGAAGAGGAGGCGGCACGCCTCGCTGATGCCGCTGCTGGCGCAGAGAGGGCGCTCGCAACGGCACGCGAGCGGGCCGACGCGGCGGAGCAGGCCGTCCGAGTCGCCGACCAGGAGCGGCACCGCAGCGCCGCCCGCGCCGAGGCACTCGCTCGCGCCCTGCGCGACCTGGAGGGAGCGGGCGGGCGCGAGATCCTCTCCGATGTCGACGGCGTCATCGGCGCTCTCGCCGACATCATCGAGATCGACGCGGGATGGGAGGCGGCGTTCGACGCAGCGGCAGGTGCCTCGATGGCCGCGGTGGTCGTCTCGGGGCGCGTAGCGGCGCATGAAGCACTCGACCGCCTCCACCGCCAAGGCGCGACCGGCGCGCTGCTCGCAGCAGGACGCCGGGGTCGAGAGGACGCGCCGCTCGCGCTGCCTTCGGGTGCCGAGCCGCTCCGGGACCACGTGCGGCGCCGTCCTTCGGTGGCTGCCGAGATCGACGAGGTGCTCGATGCGCTGGTGGGCAGGTCGGTGCGCGTCGACAGCTGGGAGGCGGCGCTCGACGTCGCCCTCGATCGTCCGGACCTCGTCGTCGTGACGACCAGTGGCGATCGCTTCGCCGACTCCGGGTGGCGCATCCGCTCCTCCAAGGGCGTCGTCACCGCCGCAGCGGTGGAGGATGCCGAACGTCGAGCGGTCGAGGCCGCGGCACGCGCAGAAGAGTCAGGTGCCGCGGCGCGTGCTGCACGCCAGGCGCTCGATGTCGCGACCAAAAGCGTCGGTGATGCCGGGCGAGCGCTCGCGGGCAACGACGCAGCGCGTGCTGCAGCTGCCGCCGAGCTGCGGCGCGCGAGCGAAGAGCGGGACCGGGTTGCCGAGCTCTTGGAGGAAGGTCGACGCGAGCGGGACGAGGTTGCAGCGCGCCTCGAAGATGCCGAGACGACGCTCGAGGCGCTCGAGGCCTCGCTGCCGCGGGCCGAAGCCGCCGCCGAGGCGGCAGCCTCGCGAGCGACCACGCGGGCGGGGGAGGCGGAGGGGTTGGCGGCACGCCGGCGCGAGCTCGCGACGGCCCGTCACGCGCTCGAGGTACGCGAAGCCAGCCTCTCTGCCCGACGCCGTGTGCTGCTTGCCCGCCAGTCCGAGGTCGAGCGCCGCCTCGCCGGACATGCTGAAGAACGCGAGGCCGCTGCCGCTCGCCGGCGTCGCCTGGAGTCCGACGGTACGGCCCTCGAGCGTCTTCGTGCGGTGGTCGAAGTCGAGAGTCGCCGTCTCGAAGCGGTGTTCGCGTCCCTACGCGCGGCATACGCCCGCCAGACCGAGCAGGTGCGTGCTGGCTCTGCACGGATGGACTCGATCCGTGCAGAGCGAGCCGCGATCGAGCGACGCCAGGGACAGGTACGTGACCGAGCGCGGCTCTGCGATCGGGAGGTAGCAGAGACCTCCCTGCGCGCCGAGGCGCTCGAGGAGACCGTCACCACCGAGCTCGGTATCTCACCCATCGACGCACAGGCGGCACCGGTTCCCGAGCTGCCAGAAGGTGTCAGCGCACACGCGCACGCTGCCGCGCTCGCACAGCGCCTCTCGTCGCTGGGGCCCGTGAACCCGCTCGCGCTCGACGAGCTCTCCGCCCTCGAAGAGCGCCACCGAGCGCTCGACACGCAGATGGAGGACGTGCGCGCCGCGCGTCGGCAGCTCCACGACGTCGCGCGGCAGCTCGACCACGAGATCGCCGAGCAGTTCGCCGCTGCCATGGCCGACGCCAACGAGCACTTCTCGACGCTCGTCGCCGGACTGTTCCCCGGGGGGACGGGCCGCCTGACGCTCACCGAGCCAGCTGACTTGCTGCGCACGGGGGTGGATATCGAGGTGCGTCCAGCGGGCAGGAACGTGCGGCGTGTGTCGCTGCTCTCGGGGGGTGAGCGATCGATGGCGGCCCTCGCGTTCCTCTTCTCCGTGTTCCGCAGCCGGCCCTCGCCCTTCTACCTCATGGACGAGGTCGAGGCGGCCCTTGACGACGTGAACCTGCACCGGTTCCTCGCCTTGGTGCGCGAGTTCCGCCACGAGGCGCAGCTCATCATCGTGAGCCACCAGAAGCGCACGATGGAAGCGGCCGATGCCCTCTACGGCGTCACCATGGCGCCAGGCGGTTCCTCGCAGGTCGTCAGCCAGAAGGCGCGCACCGACACCGCGCCAGTGGCCTGAGCCACCGCGCCCTCTACGTCGCGCGCCGGTAGGCTCGGCCGTCCATGGTCGACCTGTGGATCGTGCTGGCCGTCGTTGCCTTCTCCGCGCTCGTGATGGGCGGCATCAGCATTGTGACCGGCCAGCGTCGTGCGCGTGGTGCCGGCCCGGCACCCGAGACCGGCACTCGTCCCGCCCCCGGTAGGCCACCGCGCACATGGCCGCGGCGACCGCCGGCCACACCCGTCCAGCCATCCGCGCCGCCGGCACCCACTGCCCCCCCTGTGCCAGTCGGCGAGGCACCGCCCGCCGCGCCGCGCGAGGCCGCCGAACCCTCCGGGTCCGTGGCGACTCCCGCACCGGTCGAGGCGCCGTCGTACCGATCCCGACTCGGCCGGTCGCGCGGCATCTTCGCTGGGCTTCGGTCCCTTCGGGGCCATGGCGTCGAGCCGAGCGCGTGGGACGACCTCGAAGAAACGTTGTTGCGTGCAGATGTCGGAGTTGCCACGACCGACGCGCTGCTCGGAGATCTGCGTCGACGGGTGGCAGCGAAGGAGATCGCGAACGGCGACGCCCTCGTCGACGCGTTGCGTGCCGACCTCGTCGATCTCCTCGAGGCCGGACGGCGCTGGGACTCAGCCACGGAGAGGCACGATGGCGACCACCCGGCAACTGCGCCAGGGACTGGGCATGACGAGGCGGAGCCTGTCGGGCGAGAGCTCCGCTTCGACGACGATCCGGACGTGGTGAACGTCTGGCTCTTCGTGGGGGTCAACGGCGTCGGAAAGACCACGACGATCGGCAAGGTCGCGCGTCAGCAGGCGGCAGCGGGTCGCCAGGTCCTGCTCGCGGCCGGGGACACGTTCCGCGCCGCAGCCGCTGAACAGCTGACCACTTGGGCGGAGCGGGCCGGAACCGAGGTCGTGCGGGGCGCGGAGGGCGGCGATCCGAGCGCGGTCGTCTTCGACGCCGTCCAGCGTGCTGGCGCGCGCGGTCAGCGGCTCGTCCTGGCCGACACCGCTGGGAGGCTGCACACCAAGGTGAACCTCGTGGAGGAGCTGAAGAAGATTCGGCGAGTCGCGGACCGCCCCCCGGGGCGTGTCACCGAAGTGCTGCTCGTGCTCGATGCCACGACCGGGCAGAACGGCGTTACCCAAGCTCGTCAGTTCACTGAAGCCGTCGCGGTGACCGGCGTGGTGCTCACCAAGCTCGACGGGACTGCCAAGGGCGGTATCGTCGTCGCCATCCAGCGGGAGCTTGGCCTGCCCGTCAAGCTGGTGGGCCTGGGCGAAGGCCCGGACGACCTCGTGCCGTTCCGGCCCGTCGACTTCGTCGACGCTCTCCTCGCGTGAGCTCGCGACCTCGCGGTCGCGCGATATGTGCTCGCGGGAGCCCGGGCGCAGCGGTCCGGTAGCCTGGACGTCTCATGTTCGACGCCCTTTCCGACCGCCTCGAGCGGATCACCGGACGCCTCCGCAGCCGGGGGCGCCTCACCGATGAGGACCTCGACGCGGCACTGCGCGAGATCCGTGTGGCACTGCTCGAGGCCGACGTCGAGATCAGCGTGGTCCGCGCGTTCGTCGACGGCATCCGCCAACGTTGCACCGGCGAGGCGCTTTCCAAGTCGCTCTCGCCGGGCCAGCAGGTTGTCAAGGCGGTCCACGAGGAGCTCGTGGAGGTACTCGGCGGAGAGTCGCTGAAGCTGAACTACGCGTCGCGCCCGCCGACCGTCGTGCTGCTCGCCGGCCTGCAGGGTTCGGGCAAGACCACCACCGCCGCCAAGCTCGCGCGCTGGTGGAAGCAACAGGGCAGGAATCCGCTACTGGTCGGCGCCGACCTGCAGCGCCCCGCGGCGGTCGAACAGCTGCGCGTGCTCGGCCAACAGGTCGGGGTGACGGTGTTCAGCGCGCCGACCGATCCCATCGAGGTCGCACGTGCCGGTCTCGAAGAAGCTCGGCGACTCGGTCGTGACATCCTGATCGTGGACACCGCAGGCCGGCTGGCCATCGACGAAGAGCTCATGGACGAGGTGCGCCGGGTCTCGGGCGTACTGTCGCCGGACTACACGTTCCTCGTGATCGACGCGATGATCGGCCAGGACGCGGTGGCAACCGCACGAGCCTTCCACGAGACCCTTGCGCTCGATGGCGTCATCCTGACCAAGCTCGACGGGGACGCGCGCGGTGGTGCGGCCCTCTCGGTGAAGGGCGTCGTCGGTCGGCCGATCGTGTTCGCGTCGACCGGCGAGAAGCTCGGCGACTTCGACCTGTTCCACCCGGATCGCATGGCGGATCGGATCCTGGGCATGGGCGACGTGCTCAGTCTGATCGAACAGGCCGAGCGCTCCATGGACAAAGAGGTGGTTGCCAAGTCGGCCGGGCGGCTCATGGAGGGCCGGTTCACCCTCGATGACTTCTTGGACCAGCTCCAGCAAGTGAAGAAGCTGGGCTCTTTGGGCGGCGTCATGAAGCTCATGCCCGGGATGTCCAAAGAGCTCCGCCAGGCGGCGAGCCAGATCGACGACCGGGAGATCGCCCGCGTCGAGGCCATCATGCGATCGATGACCCCCGCCGAGCGCGCTGAACCGTCGATCATCGACGGCTCGCGTCGCGTCCGCATCGCGAGGGGGAGCGGCACCGCCACCCAGGACGTGAACCAGCTCTTGAAGCAGCACCGCGACATGCAGAAGCTGGTGAAGGGGATGGCGAACGGCTCGGGCATGCCAGGAATGCCCGGCCTTGCCGGCATGGGCGGCATGGGCGGCATGGGCGGGCTGGGTGGCCTGCTCGGCAGCCGCAAGCAGCTGGCCGCCTTGCGCGCGATGAGCGAAGGGGGGGGCGCGGACGGCGGCCTCTCGTCCCTCATCGGCGGTGGACAGTCGTTGCCATCGCTCGACACCGTGACCTCTGGCGGGCGGCAGGGTCAAGGAGCTGGTACCGGCAAGGCGGCCCGCGGCGCCAAGGGGAAGAAGAAGAAGGGCGGTAGGGTCACCCCACCCAAGGGGCGTTGACTGAGCCGTGTGGACGCGGGGCCCTCGAGACCTGCGAGAATGTGGCCCGAACGGGCGCAAGCCGAGGACCGAAGCCCAGATGACGGAGGAAGCAGACTCGTGGCAGTGAAGCTCCGCCTGGTGCGGATGGGAAAGAAGAAGCAGCCGACCTACCGCGTCGTGGCGGCAGACAGCAGGTCCCCTCGGGATGGGCGGTTCCTCGAAGTGGTCGGCACGTACGCGCCCCGGGGAAGCTCTCGTGCCGACGACGCGGCCATCGTGACGATCGATCACGACAAGGCGCTGCGCTGGCTACGCCAAGGCGCCAAGCCGACTGAGCGCGTCGAGCGCCTGCTGCGAAGCTCGGGCACCTTCGACCGTCTGAGGAACGGTGATCACATTGCAGAGGCGGCACCGCAGACCGCATCCGCGCCACCGGTTGGCGGGGATGCCGCCTCCGCGCCACCAGCTGGCGGGGAGATCGCAGCGGCACCTGCTGAGGCCACCGAAGCGTGACGGCCACGGGCACGGGCGAGACGGGACTGAGGGCGTGAGCGACGACGTGGACGAGACCTTCGACGATCTGGACGAGGTCGACGAGGTCGACGACGAGCTGGACGACGACGAGCTGGACGACGACGAGCTGGACGAGGTCGACGACGAGCTGGACGACGAGGTGGACGACGAGCTGGACGACGAGTATGAGCCGGGAGACGTGAACACGCTCGCGGGCACCGGCTATGAGCCGGGAGACGTGAACACGGTAGTGGCGACGAGGGGCCGTCGTGCCGCCGAGGTGCCCAGTGCCACTGCGGATGGTCAGCTGTCGGTGGCTGTCTTGGAGTACATCGCCCGAGCGATGAGCGACGACCCTGACGCCGTTGTGATCCGCAAGGAAGAACGCCGTGGCTCGACCGTCCTGCGCCTTCACGTCGCGCCCCAGGACATGGGAAGAGTGATCGGCCGGCGCGGCCGCACGGCGCAGGCGATCCGCACTCTGGTCGGCGTTGCCGGCGCGCGCGAAGGCGTGCAGACGGCGGTCGACATCGTCGACGACTGAGGTCGTCGCTCTCCCCGGGGTCTTGTCGATGCTCGTCGAGGTGGGCCGTGTCGTGAAGCCCCACGGGCTCGCCGGCGAGCTGGTGGTCGAGCTGTGGACCGACCGCGAGGAGCGCCTCGCGCCGGGCACGGAGCTCGAAACCGACGACGGCCCGCTCCTCGTCGAGGCGTCGCGGCCACACCAGGGGCGCTACCTGGTGCGCTTTGCCGGCGTGGCCACCCGCGAAGATGCAGACGCGCGACGCGGTGTCGTCCTGCGGGCCACGGCCCTAGAGGAGCCTGGCACGCTGTGGGTGCACGAGCTGGTCGGTGCCCAGGTGGTGACGACTGCCGGCGTGTCGGTCGGCACCGTTACTGCCGTCGAGGCGAACCCAGCGAGTGACCTGCTCGTGTGCTCGGGTGGGGCGCTCGTCCCGTTGCGCTTCGTGACCTCGATCGAGCCGGGCGTCGCCATCACCGTGGACGTGCCCCAAGGGCTCATCGAGTAGCGGCGGCATCGTTCGTGCGCATCGACGTCTTCACGATCTTTCCTGAGCTTGTCGAGGGGTATTCGAGGGCGAGCGTGCTCGGGCGGGCACGCCAGGGCGGCATCCTCGATCTGCGGGTGCGCGACTTGCGGCTTGGGGCGGGCGACGCGCGCCGCTCCGTCGACGACACGCCGTTCGGCGGCGGTGCCGGCATGGTGCTCATGCCCGATCCGGTGTTCCGCTCTGTCGAGACGGTGGAGGCAGCCGAGGGACTGCCGCGACCGCTGTACCTGCTCTCGCCTGGCGGTCGACGCTTGGATCAGTCCCTCGCGCGCGAGCTCGCGGCGGCCCCGGGAGGGTTCTCCCTGCTCTGCGGCCGTTACGAGGGCGTCGACGAGCGAATCGTCGAGCACCTGTGCGACGACGAGCTGTCCGTCGGTGACGTCGTCCTGGCAGGTGGCGAGCTCGCCGCCTTGGTCGTCGTCGAAGCCGTGGCTCGCCTCCTTCCTGGCGTCTTGGGCAACGAGGCGTCGATCGACGAGGAAAGCTTCGCGACAGGTCTCCTTGAATACCCGCAGTACACCCGTCCTGCCGAGTACCGAGGCTGGCTGGTGCCCGAGGTGCTGCGCTCAGGGGACCACGGCAGCGTGGCGCGGTGGCGCCGTCTCCAGGCGCTTCGGCGTACCTTGCAGCGTCGGCCGGACCTCCTGGCGGGCAGGGGTGGGCTGGGCGAGGAGGATGTGCAGCTTCTGTTGCAGGCGGGCGAGGTGCAGCTCCTGGCCGAACACGGCTACGATGCATCTCCCGGCACAGCCCCTGCGCACGCGAAGGACGCGCCCCATGCACCCCACTGAGATCATCGACCGCGACAGCCTGCGAGACGACGTGCCGGAGTTCCGGCCCGGTGACACCGTCAAGGTGCACGTCCGGGTCGTCGAGGGCAACCGTGAACGAGTACAGATTTTCCAGGGCGCGGTGATCCGGCGCCAGGGGACTGGCGTGCGTGAGACCTTCACCGTGCGCAAGGTGAGCTTCGGGGTGGGTGTCGAGCGGACGTTCCCGGTCCACTCGCCTACGATCGCCCAGATCGAGGTGGTCACCTATGGCGACGTTCGGCGGGCGAAGCTCTACTATCTTCGGGGACGCTCCGGGAAAGCGGCGAAGATCAAGGAGAAGCGGGCCGTTCGCCCGTGACATGGCCGTTCCCTTCGGGAGCACATCCACCCTGGGGCACGGGGCCGCGGCCATGAGGGTCGTGCCGTGAGCGAGGAAGAGCTCGAGCACTACGAGGCAGAGATCGAGCTCGCACTGGTGAAGGAGTACCGGGCGGTGCTCCCGATGTTCGCCTACGTAGTGGAGACCGAGCGGCGCTTCTACCTCGCGAACGACGTGTCTGTGACCGTCCGCTCCGACACCCAGCCCGCCTGCGTCGAGGTGGCGCTGGCCGACGCGTGGGTCTGGGACATGTACCGGCCCGCTCGTTTCGTGCCATCGGTGCGCGTGGTCACCTTCCGTGACGTCAACATCGAGCGGCTGCCCGAAAAGGAGCTCTGAGGGCCAGGACCCGACCGTTCGGGTCATGGGGCATCACGCGACCAGCGCGCGCCGTCGGTTCGGGGCACATGGTGAGGATCTGGCTGCTGAGTGGTACGCGGCTCACGGCTATCGGATCTTGGACCGGAACTGGCGCTGTGCCGAGGGGGAGCTCGATCTGGTGTGCCGCCAGGGCGCCACGCTCGTGATCTGCGAAGTGAAGGCACGTCGCAGTGACAGCTATGGCACCCCGCTCGACGCCGTGACCGCCGCCAAACGCTGGCGCGTGCGCCGGCTCGCGGCTCGCTGGCTGCGGGTGCACCGGATCCACTGCGACACCGTCCGCTTCGACGTGGTTGCGGTCCACCCCGAGGAGATAGAGGTGATCGTCGACGCGTGGTGACGCATGCCCAGGGGGCCCGCCAGGGTCAGGACGCCAGGGTCAGGACGCCAGGGTCGGGGCCCGCCATGGGCTACGTTGCGGCGCAGCCACGTTTCGTGCGGCGCGGCAGCGAGTGCGTCCGCCAGTCGTCCCTGAGCGTGGAGGAGGTCGTCGTGGAAACAATCATTGTCGAGCGGGCCGACCGGGTCGTCACCGTCACGCTCAATCGCCCGCAGAAGCGGAACGCTCTGACGACGACCATGGTGGAAGAGCTGTTGCGCATCTTCGCCGACGTGGAGGCACGCGCCGAGGACCGCGTCCTCGTGCTGAGCGGTGCCGGCGGCGCATTCTGCTCTGGAGCAGACCTCTCGGGACCGGCGAGCCCTGTGGCGGGCGGCACGGGACCGGCGCTCGTGTCGGTTCGGCGAGTGGGGGAGATGGCGGTCGCGCTTCATCGACTGACCAAGCCCACGATCGCGCAAGTCGACGGCGTCGCGGTTGGCGCCGGGCTCGGACTCGCGCTCGGCTGCGACCTCGTGGCTGCGTCCGAGCGAACGAGGATGTCGATGATCTTCTCCAAGCGCGCACTTTCGCCCGACGCGGCCACCTCGTGGCTGCTGCCGCGTCTCGTGGGAGCCGCACGGGCAAAGCAGCTCGCCTTCTTCGCCACAATGCTCGACGCGCCCAAGGCGCTGGAATTGGGTCTCGTGAACACGGTAGTGCCGGTCCACGAGCTCGGCGACGTTGTGGGGACGTGGGCGCGCACGCTCGCCTCGGGACCGGCGCTCGCGCTTTCCACGACCAAGGAGCTGCTCTCAGCCGCGTGGACGACGTCGCTTGCAGATGCGGTCGAGCACGAGGCACGGTGCCAGGCACAGAACCTCGGCAGCCCCGACGTGAAGGCGGCGATGGCGGCGTTCCGCCAGGAGCCTTCGACGCCCGCCGAGTGCTCCTGACGCCCGCCGTACGCCTTTGTGCTGTCGCTGACGGGCCATATAGTCGCGGAAGGGCCGGTTCCGACGGACCCGCCGAAGGCGGCGTGCGGCGGTCTCGGCTCCATGCTGAGGAGGCCAGCGGTGCTGAGCGGCGTACAGGGGATGATCGGGGAGACGGCGGTGGTCACGAAGACCATCGACGGAGCGCAGAATCCCGGCCGGATCCGCGCGCGGGGGGAGGAGTGGTTGGCAATTCCGCTGGACCCGACCCAGCGTATCGACCCAGGCGCCAGCGTGGTCGTGGCCGATATCGACCGCGGTCTGCTCGTCGTCTTCCCGGTGGACTTCTGACGCTGTGACGGCTGCCCAGGTCTTCCCGAAGACCGACGGGCAGGTGCAGCGTGGGGTGCCCAACAACACGAACATAGAGAAAAAGAAAAGAGGTGAGCCCCATGTTGCTTGCGAGCGCAGGGCTCGTCATCGGCGTCGTCGTCGTCGTCGTGGTGGTCCTCGTCCTTGCCGTGGCCGTCTTCCGCTCCATGCGGATCGTGCAGCAGGGCAGCGTCGGCGTCGTCAAACGGTTCGGGGAGTTCAGGGGCGTCCGCCAGCCCGGGCTGCACCCGCTGGTCCCCTTCGTCGACTCGATGACAAAGATCGACATGCGCGAGTTCCCGATGACCGGTGACCAGCAGTCGGTGATCACGAAGGACAACGTCTCTCTGCGGGTGAGCGCGACGATCTTCTGCCAGGTGATCGACGTGAAGGCCGCGCTCTTCGAGATTGCCGACTTTCGACTCGCTGTCGACCAGCTGTCGCGCACCGCGCTGCGTGCGGTGATCGGGGAAATGACCCTGGACCAATCGCTTTCGGAGCGTGACACGATCAACCTGCGCATGCAGGATCACATGGCGGACGCGGCGATGAAGTGGGGAGTACGGCTGAACCGCATCGAGATCCTCGACATCACGCCACCTACCAACGTGCTCCAGGCCATGTCCGAGCAGAAAGAGGCGGAGCAGCACAAGCGCGCGGCGATCTTGAAGTCCGAGGGCGAGCAGCAGGCGGCGATCAACACTGCGGGAGGCAAGAAGCAGGCGGCCATCCTCGAAGCCGAAGGCGCCAAGCAAGCGGCCATCCTCGCCGCGGAAGCCCAGATGCAGGTGCTCGAGCTGCAGGCGGAAGGTGAGAAGAAGGCCCGCACGCTGCGAGGTCAGGGCGATGCCGCTGCGCTGGACGCAATCGACCAGGTCGAGATCCGGGCGAACACGCTGGCCGTGATGCAGCTGCGCGCCTTGCAGGACGTCGCCGCAGCACCGAACACGAAAGTGGTCGTGCCCTACGAGGCTGCAGGGCTGGTCGGCGGTGCACAGGTGCTGGTCGACGCGCTGAAGGCCTCGGCCAGCCACGACGGGGTCGCACCCGCGCCGTCCCGTGGCGCCGTCCCGGCAGCCCCAGATGCACGTCGCTGACCTGCGGTATTGATGGCAAATAGGAATGGGCATCACGCGAGCGAAAATCGGGCATGTCGTCGGTTACTATCGTCGCCGGACGATCTCGTAGGAAGGCTGACTGACTATGGCCCGGCACCTCGACCGCCCCACTACTCCTATCGACGACCTTCAGATGCCGCGCACGAACGTGCGGGTGCTTCACGGTGAAGAAGAGCTCACCGAAGCCTTGGCGCGAGCGGCCGAGGGGGCGAAACGGCTGCACGAGCGCCTACAGGCGCGTGCGGCCCGCGACACCTGGATGGCCGAGCACACCGGCCAAGCCCTCGGTTGGCTCCGCTTCGTGCGCGCGAAGAGCGAGGACCGTGCGACCCTCGTCGTGGCTGCTCCCGCTGATCGACCCCAGCGCCGTCAGAGCTCTCCGGCGGCCTGACCGCGGCGCCGGCACATCGACCGCGGCGCCGGCACATCGACCGCGGCGCCGGCACATAGACCGGCAGCCGACTCGATCAGGGGATTGCCGGCCTGAGGGACCGAGCCTCGCCTCCGGCCCCTCCTGCGCAGCTCGCGATCCTCGTCGGCGATCGAGGAGGATCGCGTGTCGGTGCGCGCCCGGAGTCGGACAGTGACGCGCACAGGGGATACCACGAGCAAATGTGACACTGGCGGCGCGAACGTTTGCCGCTATACCCAGATCCGTTATACCCAGATGTGGTCTGCCGTCATACCCGGATGTGACCAGTGCGAAACAACCCTGTTCGTAAACGACTCTGCTTGTAAACAACCCTGATCGTCCCCGATGGCACGAGAAGGGCGATGCACGAGGCGATGCGGAAAGGCTCGACACCGGTCCGCGCAGTTGGCGCACTTGCTGGTATCGCATGCGTGACGTGGGACCCGCGGCGGCTGGGGTGGCGACTGCGCCTTCGGCGGAGGGGGTGCAGCCGCCACCTCGCAGTGCGCACGACAGTGCGAGAGCCTGTGCGCGCCGACTGTTCGTCGCCAGTGCCGGTGCACCACGCCACGCCTGACCGGCGGGCCCAGGTCGCCACAGAGGCATCGCACTGCCTGCCGTCAAGAGGCAAGATCAAGGAAGCAGCCTGTCAACGAGATCGTAACGAAGCACTCGGACAGCCGTGAGTCGTGCTCCGTGGACGATGGTTGATGGAGAGGCTGGAGGGGTCGCACGAAGCCCAACGGAGGAGCGGGATTGATCTCGAGACGGACGCTGCGCTCGGCCCTCGAACCGTTCTCCATAGCGGCCTTCCGTTCGGTGTGGCTGGGGGCACTCTCAGGGAATTCGGGTCGGTTCGCGGTCATCCTGGTCGCGGGGTGGGAGGCGTTCCGTGAGGGTCACCACTCGGCGATCTGGCCGAGCCTGGTCAGCATGCTGATCCTCTTGCCCATCGCAGTGTTCGGGCTGCCGGCGGGAGGATTGGCGGACCGCGTCAACCGCGCCACGCAGGCAGCGGTGGGCCAAGCAGTGGCTGCGGTCGCGACGGCGGGTGCCGCTGTGTGCATCTTCATGCACGTGGCGAGCCTGGCCACGACCCTGAGTGCCGCTGCGCTCGTCGGCGTGGCCAACGCCATCCAAGGCCCTGCCTGGCAGGCGCTGATACCCACCATCGTGGGCAAGGAGCGCATGGTCAGTGCCGCGCTATCGACCCGGATCGCCCAGCAAGGTTCGGAGCTGGTGGGTCCGGCGATCGGGACGGCGATACTGACCACCGTCGGGCCGGGCTGGACGTTTCTCGCCTGCAGCCTCTTCTACGCGGTGGGCGTCGCCATGATGGCTCGGGTCCGAGGGCAGGTTCGGCCTGCTCCCAGAGTGGCGCGAACGACGATGTGGCATGAGGTGAGGGCCGGAGTCTCCTACTTGCGGACGACTGCGCCGCTCGGCCTCCTCTTCGTCTGGGTCACCTTGCACTGCTGCCTCACGATGGCCACGTTTGGGATCCTCCCCACGGTCGCGACCGTCAACTTTGGCGGTGCCGCCGGTGCGTACGGGCTCTTGCTGACTGCGTTCGGGGCTGGATCAATCCTCGGTCCACTGCTCGTGATGGGGTTCTCGAACCGCGCTCGCCCGGGCAGCCTCCTGTGGATCACTGGCGTCTTGTCAGGCGCACCGCTGATCGTGGTCGGGTTGAGCCACCTCGAGTGGCTCTCGGTGGCCATGGAGTGCCTGGCCGGCGTCGGGCAGGCGGTGTTCATGGCCGTGATCTACGCCAGCGTGCAAACGTGCGCCAAGGACGCGGTCCGCGGCCGTGTCGCGAGTATCCAGCTCACGAGCACCACGGGTGCGATGGGTTTGGCGAGCATTGCCTGGGGTGCGTTGGTCGGCGTGGCTTCAGTGGGTTTCGTCCTGGCTGTCCCGAGCGCACTCTTCGTGCTGGTCTGCCTCTTGCTCACCAAGAGAGCATCGGGGTTGAACCGGGCGGTCGCCCGCCACGCAGGCCCGGTGCTGTCGACATTGGCCGATCATGCTCCGTCGGTCGCATGAGAGAGGCACTGGCGACCTACCCGACCCGTGACCACCGGAGGGGGTGCCCTCGGGTCAACGGCAACAGGTCGGACGTGCTCAGCCCTCGCGGCCTGGGAGCACGGAGACCGTGCAGCGCGGGCACCGCGGCGTCGCCGACCGTTCTACGCGTGATCTCCACCGTCCACTCGGCGTCGCTGTCGGGGGCGAGCGGTTGGCCCGTCGTGGTCGAGGTGCACGTCTCAGGCGGACTCCCCGGCTTCACGATCGTCGGGCTGCCCGATGCTGCGGTGCGCGAGTCGCGTGACCGCGTGCGCGCCGCGCTCCTCTCGAGCGGCTTCCCATGGCCGCAGCGCCGCGTGACCGTGAACCTCGCACCCTCCGCGGTCCGCAAGGCGGGAGCCGGTCTGGATCTGCCCATCGCGCTTGGAGTCCTCGTCGCCGAGGAACAAGTCCCCTTCGAGGCGCTCGGTGGCGTGGCCTTCGTCGGCGAGCTCGGTCTCGACGGGTCCTTGCGCCACGTGCCCGGCACGATCGCGCTCGCTGAAGCGGCTGTGGCGCCGCGCCTCGTGGTCCCCGCGTGCGACGGGGCCGAGGCCGCCGCTGCCCGGCCCGGCCGCACGGTCGGCGTGTCCACCCTCCGCGCTCTCGTCGACGTCCTCCGGGGCCATGCGCCGTGGCCACCTTCGCCGGTCGTCGCTCCACGGCCAGGGGAGGGACCGCCGGGGACGGGCGAGCCCGTCGGAGCCGAGCAGTGCTGGCGGCGCCGCGCCGTCGAGCAGTTCGGCGACCTCACCGACGTGAAGGGTCAGCGCGTGGGCCGCCGTGCCGTCGAGGTCGCTGCCGCCGGCGGCCACCATCTCCTCCTCGTCGGGCCGCCGGGCTCGGGCAAGACGATGCTTGCCCGTCGACTCGTCGGGCTCTTGCCTCCGCTCTCGCGGCGCCAGGCGCTCGAGGTGACTCGGGTGCACTCGGCGGCGGGACGTCGCGCACCGGAGCCCGGGCTCGTGTGGGACCCGCCGTTCCGTGCACCGCACCACGGTGCCTCCGCCGTGTCTCTCGTCGGGGGTGGCACCGCTGCCATGCGCCCCGGCGAGATCAGTCTGGCGACCCACGGCGTGCTGTTCCTCGACGAGATGGGCGAGTTTCCCGCCACCGTCCTCGACGCGCTGCGCCAACCGCTCGAAGAGGGAGTCGTGCGGGTCAGCCGCGCCCGCGGTTCGGTCTCTTTCCCCGCCCGCTTCCTTCTCGTCGCTGCGATGAATCCCTGCCCGTGTGGTGACGGTGGTGCGCCGGGGTCGTGCCGTTGCACCCCGGCGGCGCGCGCCCGCTATGTGCGACGGCTCTCCGGCCCCCTGCTCGATCGCTTCGATCTCGTCGTGCCGCTCGCGCGCACCGAGCCCATGGAGCTCTTCGCACGCGAGCCGTCGGAGACGAGCGCCTCGGTGGCCGAACGCGTCCTGGAGGCCCGCCGGCGCGCCCGTGCGCGCGGCGTCGAGTGCAACGCCGCGCTGCCCGCAGGCTCCTTGGAGCGCTACGTGCGGCTGACGCCGGGTGCATCGCGGCTGCTCGAGGACCACGTCCGGGCCGGTCGCTCGAGCGGCCGTGGGTTCGACCGGGTCCGCAGAGTCGCCCGGACGATCGCCGACCTCGCCGACGCTCCTACGACGTTGGTTGGAGAGGGTCACGTGGCGGAAGCTCTGGCGCTCCGCGCGGGGCGCGAGGTGCTCGATAGCCTGCCACGATGAGCTCTGGGGCACGCCGCACCGATCTCCCATCGGCGGCAAGCGTCCGGCACTGGCTCGACGCCGCGATCCAGGCACCGGCCTCCTTGCCCGACGAGGGCTACGAAGCGCTTCTCGGCGCCGACGGTCCGCTGCTCGACGAGCTTGCCGAGCTCGCCGACTGGTGGCGGCTCGAGCACGTTGGCGACGCGCTCACCTATGTCGTCAACCGGAACCTCGACCCTGGGATGGTGGGCGGTGACGACCCGGCTGCCCGGGCACGGCTGGCAGCGCTCGTGGCCGAGGCGAGCGCCCTCGGTGCGACCGAGATCTGCATGCAGGGGACGCCTCCCTGCGGCGCGGGGTACCTGGCGCTTGTCCGCATCGTGAAGGCGACGGCGCCCCGGTTGCACCTCCACGCGTTCCGCCCTCCCGAGCTCCTCGACGGCGCGGCACGCGAAGCGATGACGCTCGAAGAGTTCCTCGCCGCCGCCCGGGCGGCAGGGCTCGGCTCGGTGCCTGGCACCGCCGCGCGGATCCTCGACGACACCGTGCGCGCTCGGATGATGGGAGCGCCCGACCTCCCCGTGCGCGACTGGGTTGCCGTCGTCGAATCCGCGCATCGCGCGGGGATCACCTCGACGGCGACCATGGTCTTCGGCCACATAGAGACGCCGGGCCAGCAGGTCGCCCACCTTCGGCTGCTCGCCGGCCTCCAGGACCGGACGGGCGGGTTCAGCGAATTCATCGCCATGCCGTTCGTCCCCGCTGCGGCGTCGACCGCGGCTCCGGGACTTGCTGGCAGCGGCGTCACCGGTCCCGCGTGGCGCGAAGTGCGGGCCGTGCACGCCGTGGCCCGGCTCATGCTCCACGGTCGCATTGCCAACATCCAGGCCGCGTGGCCCAAGGTCGGGCTCGAGGCATCGACCGCGTTGTTGCGCGGGGGCGCGAACGACCTCGGGGGCCTCCTGCTCACCGGTCGCGTGGCGCCCGAGGCAGGTGCGGAGGCGGGGTTGAGCATCACCAAGGCGGACGTGGGTCGGGTGGCCAGGCAGCTCGGCCGGCCACCTCGGCAGCGCACCACCACCTACGGCGAGGTCACTGATGGTGCCTGAGGCCCGCCGACCCGAGGCGGTGGACGTGCTCGTCGTCGGCGCGGGCTTCGCCGGGATCGGGATGGGCGCGCAGCTCGTACGGTCCGGACGAGAGTCCTTTGCCATCGTCGAGCAGGCCGCCGACATCGGCGGCACCTGGCGCGACAACCGCTACCCCGGGGTGTCGTGCGACATTCCATCGCACCTCTACTGCTTCTCGTTCCGGCCGAACCCCGCGTGGACCCGGGTGTTCGCGCAAGGGCGCGAGATCCACGATTACCTGCGCGCGTGCGTCCGAGAGGAAGGGCTTGACAGCCATCTCAGACTGCGTTGCGCGTTGGTCGACGCCCGGTGGTGCGAGGACGAGGCTCGCTGGTCCGTGCGCACGACGCGGGGAGCCTTCACGGCGGCAAGCCTGGTCATCGCGACCGGCAGGCTTTCCGAACCCAGGTACCCACGTGTCGAGAACCTCGAAGGGTTCGCCGGACGTTGGTGGCACTCGGCGCGCTGGAACGCAAAGGTCTCCCTCGTAGGCAGGAGGGTAGGCCTCGTCGGCACGGGCGCCTCGGCGATCCAGATCCTGCCGCGTCTCGAGGCCGAGGCGAGCGACGTCGTGGTCTTCCAGCGCTCCGCTCCATACGTCTTGCCGCGCGGCGACCGGCGGTACAGCCGAGAGGAAGTGACGCGCTTCGCCGCGGATCCCCGCGCCATCACGGCGCTGCGCGACGAGCTGTTCGCGGAGGCGGAGCGGAACATCGGGGCGCGCCAGCGCCGACATCCCGACATCGACGTGCTCCACCAGCGGGCGATGGACCACCTGGCCGCCTCGGTCTCGGATCCGGAGCTGCGCCGGCTCCTCACCCCCGACTACGAGATCGGCTGCAAACGGATCCTGTTCTCCGACGACTACTACGCCGCCTTGCAGCGCCCGCACGTCCATCTCGAGGCGACGGCGCTCGCGGCGATCGCGCGCGGCGCTGGCGGACGTGGCGGAGGTGGCGGTCGCGGTGGAGGTGGCGGAGGTGGCGGTCGCGGTGGAGGTGGCTCGGCGCGGCGACCGGGCGCCGCGACAGAACGGAGTCACACCGTTGTCGCGGCGAGCGGGCGGCATTACTCGCTCGACGTCCTCGTGTTCGCGACCGGGTTCAACTCCACCCGACCCTCGATCGCGGGGCGCATCCGCGGGCGTGGGACACGGCTGCTCGCGGACGAGTGGCGCGACGGCATGGCAGCACACGCGTCCACGACGGTGCACGGCTTCCCGAACATGTACGTCCTGGACGGGCCGAACGCCGCGCTCGGCCACAACTCGGCCATCTACATGATCGAAGCGCAGGTCGGCTACGTCCTGCGCGCCTTGGACCACCTTTCTGAGAGCGGCGCCGACGCGATCGAGGTCACGGCTGAAGCGGTGCGCGACTACGTGCGCGATATCGACGGCATGGCCCACGACACCGTGTGGACCCGCGGAGGCTGCACGAGCTGGTACCGAGACGAGCGCAGCGGCCGGGTCACGTTGCTCTGGCCGAGCTCGGCGACCTCCTTTGGTGAACGGCTCGCCACCTTCATGCCGGAGTCCTACGTGCACCTGCACCGACGCGGCGCGCGAGGGGCGCCGGTCGGGTCCTGATGCTCGACTCGCCGAATCGGCTCCCGTCCGCGGCCTCGCGGGAGCCGGGGTGGCTGACGGTGAGCCCATCTGGGAGGGTCGAACGCCGCATCGACGCGAATCTGCACACGATCTTGATGCAGTGACAAGAACGTTGATATCGTCCGGTCGACCAGCGTCGGAGAGACCCACCGGGGGGTGAGCACGTGGCGGGGACGCTGCCAGGAGCACTGTGCGTGGCGAGTCGGCGGCACCGCCTGCCCGCCGTGACGCTGACCACCGAGCCAGGCGCGACCGTGTCCGCGCGCGCCAGTCGTCCCATGCGACATCACTGCGCCTGCGCCGGGGCGATCGCATGACAAGTCGCAAGACACACATCCAACAGCACTCGAGAGAGGGAGGGACGCACATGCGCCACCGTTGGACGGGGGCCATCCGGCCGCTCGCGCTCGGCATCGCCGCGCTCGGCCTC
>JAJZMN010000261.1 GCA_021850345.1 Actinomycetes bacterium
CGGCAACCTGCGCCGTAGCACCGAGACCCACCAGCACACCAGCGAACCCCAAGACGACGCCAGCCTTGCCATCGAGACTCTCGGCGTGCGCGTTCATCGTCTCGCGCTCTGCAGCAACCTGCGCGAGAACGATGACCAGCGAGGGGAGCTGCTGATGGTCGTCCACCCCGACGAGGGTACGAGGTCGCTGTGTCAGCCCTCGAGGGACGCCAGGAAGTCCAGTGCCGATCTGCCTGGGACGTTCGAATCCGCTACGGCTGACCGAACACTCACGGCGATGACCAGCGGAAAGACTTGCGGATTCGCGGGTGGGCCGTAGACACTCGTATTCGAACCTCCCGGACGTGCGGAAACGTCTCCGCTTGCTCGAATCAGAGCGGCGGCCTACCCGAGATTCCGCAATCGGCGCGCGGTGATCACCGTTGCGATCGCCGCGAGCAGGACCAGGAACGTGCCAGCAACGCCCTGGAAGAGCGGGAAGCGAGAGGCAGGCTGGTAGCTGACCCAGTACGACACGTGGTGGAGGGCCAGCAGGTGAAGGGCGCCCACCGAGCTGCCTTTGCTGGCGCTCACCAGCGCCAGCATCCTGTTCGACTGCGAAGAGTTCAGGACCGCCCCATGCGGGCCGGTCATCCATGCCCGAATGAACCAGGCTCCTCGTGGACCTCCGCCAGTATTCGCCTGCTGGGCGATTGCTCCGAGGCCCAGCCCTCGGGGAGTGATGGCCTTGGTCACAAGGGGTGCGATCGAGACCAGCTGCCGGACGCCCACGGCCGTCGCGGCGACCACGAGCCCCCCGACGAGGACCAACGTCGTCGCCATCGCGGGCACGACCCTCTTCACAACCGTGCCGATCAGCGCGCCAACGGCGACGCCCAGCATCGACCATGCGGCGAGCATCCACCACGACGTCACGAAGTTGCCGGGTTCCCACATGCTCTCGCCGACGCCGGCCACCTCGAAGGGGTGCGCCCACCCGGCGATCAGGAACCCCAGCACGACGCCGCCGACGGCAACGAACACCCCAAGCATTGCGATAGCCGCAACCAAGTAGCGCGTCCGGCTGGTGGCCTGGGAGAAGGTGAACCGGTACGTCCCCGACTCGATCTCCCTCGCGACGAGCGGAGCCCCGAGGAACACCCCGACGATGACCGGCAGAATCTCCAGCACGAAAACGACGGACGAGATCGGGTCCTTCATGTTCGCGAAGTTGTTGGAAAGAGTCGGACACGTCGCCCGTATCGCACCAGCGATGCAGTGGTCCGCGACGTATTTCGCGAACATCGATCGAGCAGATCCCTCTCCGACGAGGATGGTGGCTGCGCATGCGACGTAGAGCGTAAACATCCCGATAATTGCGCCGCGGTGCTGGAGCCAGACCACTCTTGCGAGGCGCCTCCACTGGCGCGCCTCTCTCGTGGCAGAGCCGGGCACGGCGCTCCCGATGGCCGAAGTCGGCATCACGGTCATGCGGCTGCCCGCCGCTCGAGCATGCGAGCCGTCGCCAACACGCACAACGTCGCTACGGCCAGCACGACGACGCCCTCGGCTCCCTGGAGCATCCAGAAGTGGCTGGGCGGCTGATACGCAACCCAGAAGATGTCGTGGTGCAGGGAAAGCCACCGGTCCCCCGCACCAGCAGTCCGCGAGGAGAGCTCAAAGGACACGTGCTGGACTGCCAGCTTGTCGAGCACACGACCGCGCGGTCCAGTGAGCCAGCTGCGTGCGATCCAACTACCCTCCCGCTCCACCGTCGCCTGCGGACGGAGCGGGCGGACCTCGAAGCCGCCTACGACGCCGAGCATCTCTTCGTGTGCCCGAGCTGCGCCGTGCCCTGCAACGACGAGGACCCACCTGGCCACCGGTACCACGCCCTGGCGTGCCGCTGCTGCGGCGGGGCGCTCGTTCGCCTGGTCGAGGCGCCGGTGCTCCCGCCGCCTCTGGCCGAATCGCTCGATCGGATCGCCGCCCGCCGGACCCGGCTCTGGGGTCGCTGATGAGCGGGTCACGGGGGCAGGGAACCGGCGCATGGCGCCGAGAGCAGCGGGGCAACGCCGAGGACGACGGCGTCGGGTCGGGCGCCGTGGCGGTCCCCCGCCATCCGCGAGGTCCCGATGACGGCCGGGTCGGCAGTCCCGCGCGCGTGGATGACCAGTCGGGCAGCCTCCCCCACCATCCGCGAGGTCCTCGGGAGCGCGCTCGAGACGAGGTCCCCCACGCGGGGCGTCCCGGCTCGGGGGTCCATCACCATCCGCGAGGTGAGCCATCACGGCGCAGGAGGCAAGTCCCGCGCTCGGGACTCCGCGCGTCGAGGTCCCACCACGACCTCGCGGATGGCGGGACCGCACGTCCGGCGCCGGCCGCACAAGCATTCGGGCCCTACGCCCGGGCGCTCGTCGCCCTCGCCCTCGAGATCCGGGCCGAAGGCCTTGCTCTCCCCGGCGTTCGGAGGTCTCATGGACCGCTTGGCAAAGGAGGTTCCCGGTGCGTTGCGTGATCTACCTGCGGGTCTCGACCAAGGAGCAGGCCGAAAAGGATCTCACCGAGGAGGGCTTCTCCATCGCCGCCCAGCGCGAAGCGTGCGTCCGGCGCATCCGCGACGAGGGCTGGGAGCTCCTCGACGAGTACGTGGACAAGGGCGAGTCGGCCCGTTCGGCCGACCGGCCGCGCCTCCGAGCCATGCTGGCCCGGGTCCAAGAGGACGGCGACGTCGAGGCCGTCGTCGTCCACAAGGTCGACCGCCTGGCCCGGAACATGGAGGATCACATCGCCATCCGGGCGCTGCTTCGCCGTCGCGGCGTGGCGCTCGTCTCGGTGACCGAGAACCTCGACGAGACCGCGTCGGGGCGCCTCGTGGAGGGCATCCACGCGCTGATGGCCGAGTTCTACTCGGCCAACCTTGCGGCAGAGGTCCGAAAGGGCATGGGCCAGAAGGCGAAGCTCGGCGGCTACCCCCACAAGGCACCCATCGGGTACCTGAACATCCGCGAGCCGATCGGCGGGCGCCAGGTGGCCCACATCGTCCCAGACCCCGAGCGCGCCCCGCTTGTCCGGATCGCCTTCGAGCTGTACGCGACGGGCGAGTGGAGCGTCGAGCGCCTGGCCGAGGAGATGGCGCATCGGGGCCCTCGCAACCGTGGCCGCGACGGCCACTACCCGGCCAAGGCGGTGACCGTCTCGGGCATGGCGCACCTCCTCGCCCATCGTGCCTATGTCGGCATCGTCGAGTGGGACGGCGTCGAGTACGAGGGAAGCCACGAACCGCTCGTCGACCGCGCAACGTTCGATCGGGTCCAGGAGCTACTCGCCGCCCGTGCCATGCGCGGCACGCGTGAGCGCCGGCATCACCACTACCTGAAGGGGCTCCTCGTGTGCGGGGTGTGCGGGAGGCGGCTCTCGATCCAGTACTCGAAGGGCACCTACACCTACTTCTACTGCATGGGCCAGAAGGACCGGCGCAACGGCACCGGCTGTCGGGAGCGCTACGTCGCCGCCGACCACCTCGAAGCCGAGGTCGAGGATCTCTATGGCCGCATCGAGGTGCCCACCGACTGGGCCGAGGGACTACGTCAGGCCGTCGCCGCCGAGGTTGCCACCCGTCACGAGGACACGACGGTCGAGCGCGACCTGCTCGCCAGCCAGCACGAGCACTTGGAGTCCGAGCGATACAAGCTGATGGAGGCCTACTACGCCAACGCCATCGACGTCACCATGCTCCGTCGCGAGCAGGAGCGCATCGGTGCCGAGCTGCGCACCATCGAGTCACGCCAGGCCACCCTCGACGCCAGCCTGGAGGACTGGCAAGAGGTCATGGACCTCGCCCTGCGGTTCTCCACGCGCTGTGCCACCGCCTACCGGCGGGGAGGCGACCGGACCCGGCGGCTGCTCAACTCCGCCGTGCTCGACGAGGTCCACGTCCGCGACGGCCACGTCGTCGATGCGGCCTACAAGGAGCCCTTCGACCTGCTCTTCTCTTCGCCGAAGTTCGAATACGGCGAT
>JAJZMN010000024.1 GCA_021850345.1 Actinomycetes bacterium
CCAGGGCGCGGGCGAGCTCGACGAGCCGGCACGCACCGAGGCCGAGTGCGGCGACCGGCACGTCGGCGACGTCGAGGAGGCCGACCGCGTCGAGCGCGGAGTCCGCCGCCGCCAGCTCCGCGCTGCCCGGCTTGCTGCGCCCCAACAGATCCCGCCACAGGTAGCCGCCACGACGGGGATGACCGGCGCGTAGCGCGACGACCAGATGGTCGCGGACGGTGAGCTCGGGGAAGACCTCCACCCGCTGGTAAGTCCGGCCGATGCCGAGGCGTGCCCGGCGCCAGGTCGGCAGCCGTTGGATGTCCCGGTCGTCGAGAAGGACGCTCCCTGCGTCCGGGCGCAGCTGTCCGAAGATGCAGTTGAACACGGTCGTCTTCCCGGCACCGTTCGGACCGACGAGGCCGACGCTCTCTCCGGCCGCGACCTCGAGGTCGATCCCTGCGACCGCGACCGTCCCGCCGAAGGACTTCTCGAGCCCGCGCACCGCCAGCATCACGGCCGTCCGGTGACCGCCGGCGCGGTCGGGGTCCGATGACGCCTCGCGAGCACGCGCTCGGCACGCTGCGTCCAGCGGCGCTTCTGGAGCTCGACAACTCCCTCCGGATGTGCCGCGTAGGTGAGCGCGGCGAGGGCGAAGAGCACGAAGGTGAGGCCGCCGAGGCGTTGCGGCGCGTACTGGAGGAGCTGCTGGACGACGACGAGACCGACGCCCGCCTGGATCGCTCCTTCGACCGTCCCGACCCCGGTCGTCACGACGATCACCACGAAGGCGAGGGACAGCTGGTAGTTGAACTCCCCCGGTGCGATCACCGTCTGCTGGATCGCGAGCAGCGCGCCGCCGACACCGGCGAGGGCGCCGGCGAGGGCGAACGCGAGCACCCGCTGCCACGGGAGGTTGACCCCGACCCCCGCGGCGCCGAGCTCGCTCCCCCGCATGGCGGCGAGCATCCTCCCGATCGTCCCGCGCTGGACGAGCGTCACGCCCCCCGCGCACACGACGACCACGAGGAAGGCGACGAGGAAGTACGCATGCCCGTCGGGGGCGAACAGGTCCAACGGCAGCCAACGCGCGCGCACCGCCAGCCCGCCTGTGCCGCCGCTCACCGCCTGGGCCGGGAAGATCGCCACGTCGAACAGGAGCGCGGCGGCGAGGGTCATCAGTGCGAGCCCGAGCCCGCGGAGCCGCAACGAGGCGAGCGCGAGCAGCCCTGCGACGATCGATGCCGCGAGCGCGCCGAGTGCCCCTCCGAGGAGGAAGTCGAGCCCGAAGTGGGAGGCGAGCTGTCCCGCGGTGAACGCCGCGATCCCCGCAAGGGTCGCCTGCGCCAGCGAGAGCTGGCCGGCGATGCCCGTGAGGAGGGTCACCGAGAGAAACACGACCGAGTACGCGAGCCCCTGGTTGAGCACCGTCTCCCACACCGGGGGCATCCACGTGAGCATCGAGACGACGAAGGCGAGGAGCAGGATCCAGAAGCCGCTGCGCGCGACGCGGTCGGCCTCTCGCCCGCGGATCCGGGCCGCGATCGGTGGCGGCGGCGGGTCCACGGACGACAGCGGGTCGCCGGACTGGTCCAAGCGGCGCAGGCCGGGGACGAAGATGAGCGCGCCCACGAGCACGATGAACGGGAAGGCCGGGAGAACGGCCGAGTACCAGAAGCTCGAGGTCGGCAAATACCCCTGGGCGGTCAGGCTGACGACGCCGATGAGCACCCCGATGACGGCCGCCACGGTCATCGACCGAAGGGCTGCGCAGGCGGCGGCGGCAATCGCCGCCACCATGAGCGTCACGTAGTCCTGCGGCTGGACCGTCACCTCGGTGGGTGCGAGCAGCACGCCGGCAAGCGCGGCCATCAGGCCGGAGACCGCCCACGCGGTCGCGGTCACGCGGGTCGCGGCGACGCCCTCGAGCTCGAGCAGGCGCCGGCTCTCCACCGCGGCGCGCATCTGGAGACCGAGTCCCGTCGCGCGCAACAGGATCACGAGCACGACGAGCATCGCGACCGTGAGGACCGCAGAGCTGAGGTACGTCCCGTTCACCGGGACGTCCGCCCCGAGATGAAAGTACACGGTGTTGGGGTTGAACACGATGCTCGGCGCGCCGACGAGGTTGCTGTTGCCGAAGATGACCGGAAGGAGCGCGGGGATGCCGACCAGAAGGCTCAAGCCCGTGACGATCTTGGCCGTCGTGTTGGTGCTCGGGATCCGGCGGAAGAGGAACCGGTCGAAGACGAGCGCGAGCCCTGGTCCGAGGACGGCGACGGCGCAGAGGAACGCCGCCCAGGTGGGCCAACCGTGGTCGTCGACGAGCCAAGCGAAGAGGAACGCCGACGCGTACGCCTGCGCGCCGTAGCCGAAGTTGAAGACACCGGTCGTCTGGTAGGTGAGCACGAGCCCCACGGCGAACACCGCGTACGCGCACCCGTATGGCACCCCCGGGACAGCGAAGCCGAGAAGCTGCTCCACGTGCGGCGGCTCAGGCCCGGTGCGGGCTTGGGATCCCCGGCACCAACGCGACCGGCTTCGGGTGCCGCACGTCCGACGGCGCGAAGCAGAGGTAAACCTCCTTGCCCTTCCCGAGAACCGGCAGCGCCGCGGCGCCCTTCACCTCTTCGAAGGCACTGCAGGCGACTCGTGTCGGCAGGTAGTGGGCGGTCTTCCAGTCGACCGGCTCCTGGAGGCCCCCCGCCGTGAAGTCGGTGATGTGGTTGGTGGCTGCCACCACCGACGCTTGGGTGAGGTGGCGTCCGGCCGCCCTGATCCCCGCGACCATCAGCGCGGCGGACTCCCATCCGTCGAGCGCCAACGCGTTGTCCGCGTAACCGTGAGCGTAACGGTTCATGGCCTTCAAGTAGGTCTCGAGCCCCGGGTACAGGCCCGGGTAGACGCGGGCCGCGGTCTCGGGCACGTTCTGCACGTTGAAGTACACCCCTTGCAGCAGGTGCTTGTACTTCTTCACGACCGCCGCATCGGCGCCGTCGAACCAGAGCTGGTGCACGTGAAGTCCGTACTGCTGGATGTCGCGTGCGAGCGCCACGTTGCCTGTCACTGTCATACACGAGACGACGAAGTCCGACCCCGCGCGCTGGATCCGCTGGACATCGGGCGTGAGGTTCGCGTCGATCGGAGGCAGCCGCAGGTCTGTGAAGCTCACGTGGTACCCGGCCGCCCGAAGGAGGTTCCCCGTGGTGCGGCAGAGATCCGAGGACGTCGACACGCTGTAGGCCAGGATCGCGACCGACTTCGAGCGCGTCCGGTCGATGAGGTACGCGACGGCGGGCGCGATGGTCTTCAGTGTGAGGACCGACCCTCCCGCAGCGAAGAGGTTCGGCGCACCCGACCAGTTCCCGTCGACATTGAAGCCGTACGTCGGGGTACACGTGCGCACGAAGTACGACGGCGTGAACCAGTACGACGAGACCGCGACGGCGAAGGCATGATCCTGGTCGACCGCGGTATGGACGTCAGCCTGGAACTGGCTCGACAGCCCGGCGTCGTCGAGGTTGTACGCGAGCACGATCTTGCGCCCGTCCACGCCTCCGTGCGCGTCGACCATGTCGAAGTACGCCTTGATGCCCGGGACGAGCGAGCCGAAGTCCGCGGCCAGGATGCCCGAGAGCGTGGAGATGGCGGCGACCTTGATCTCCGAACGGGTCACACCCGGCGCCCCCGACCCCGTTCCGGCTCGGCATTGCAGCGCGTGCGTGTGCCTCGCGGCAGCTCCTGCCGCGCGGGTCTCCGACACTCCCGTGACGAGGGCGCCTGCGAAGAGGACGAGGGCGAGGGCCAGCGCCCCGATCGACCGGCCACGCGTGCTCATGCGCACTCCTTTTATCACCCGCTCTCCGTCCGGCCACAGCATGCGGCCGCTTGTCCGACGAACGTTTGTTGGCACCCAGGCGCCGGGGCGACGACCGCCGGTCCGTGGGGGCATAACGTCGGTGCCGCCTCGCGACCTGTTGCCCTTTGGCCCAGAAGAGGTGGCCGCGAGAGGTGGC
>JAJZMN010000108.1 GCA_021850345.1 Actinomycetes bacterium
GGGGGGTCAACCGGGTGGTGTCGAGACCGCCGCGCCGGCCGCGGTCGGTGGCGAGGTGCTCGGTCCGGGCGTCGAGGTCGTGTTTGTCCCCGGTGGCGTCGTCGTGGCGGACGGTGGCGCGTCGATCGTCGTCGTGCTCGTCGGGGACGGTGCGATCGTCGTCGTGCTCGTCGGGGATGGTGCCGTCGTCGTGCTCGTCGGGGATGGAGCGATCGTCGTCGTGACTGGCGATGGCCGGGAGGTGGTGGTGGAGGTGGTGGTGGTGGTGGTGGGCGTGCGCGGAAGGGTCGCCACCGTGTGCGGGACGGGGAGCTCTTTTCTGTTCGGCCGCGACGGCGGAGTCCACGCCGGGCCGGCGGGCCCAGCGCGCTGGGGTGGCGCCTTCCCGTCGAGCGCAGCAGTCATCTGCGGGTCGTTGCCGTCCATGCCGAGCGCCCAGGCACCGACGCCGGCAAAGCCGTCCCGCTGGGCGAGCATCGCGACGAGGTAGACGGACGCGGGGTTGCCCACGTAGTCCTCGTACCACTGCCCACCGGATTCGTACGAGGTCCACGCCGTCTGGGTGACGGGATCCCAGTAGATGGGATGGCCGCTCGCGACCATCTGCGCGTACGTGATGGGCGTGCCTGTGGCGATGGCGTGCGCGGACATGGTCCCGTTCGTCGTCGCCCACGAGTAGCCGAAGAAAGAGGTGCCGAAGATCACCTTCGAGGGGGGTACCGCCGAGGCGTACCGCGCCGCCTCGGCGAGGTCCGACATCTCGTTGCTCGTGATCGGAGAGGAAGGGCTCGGCAATGCACCGTAGTTGAGCCCGTACGCCATGACGAAGAGCCCGTCGCTGACCGACGCGAGCGCACGCACGTCGTAGAAGGTCCCAGGATCGCCGGCGGCATCGCCAAACGTGTCGACGGTGACCTGGAAGTGGGGATCCGCAGCGTGGACCGCAGCGGCGACCGTGGCCACCAGTGCGGTGAGGCCGGGCCGCTGGGCCGGGCCGCCCCCCTCAAAGTCGATGTTCACCCCATCGAGATGCTTGAGGTCGATCGCCTTCACGACCGATGCGGCGAGCACGGAGGCCGCGCTGTGCGAGGAGGTGAGCGCCTCGAGCGCGGGAAGAGAGAAGCAGTTCACGGTCAGCACCACCCGAGCCCCTGCGGCGTGCGCTCGCGCGACGAGGTCGGCGAAGGCCTGGCTCTCGTAGCCGCCCCAACCTGTGCCCGTCTCGTTGAGCGTCCCGTCAGCGTTGACGCTCACGGCGAAGTAGGCGAGCGTCGTGAACCCGCTCACGTCGAAGGAAGGCTCGTCGCCGAGGGACCAGTAGGGGACGAAGCCGAAGACCTCGTGCGGCGAGAGCGCGGGGGCGTCCGCGATGGACGGTGGCGCCGGTGGAGGCGGCGCGGATGCTCGGGGGAGGCGTGCGGCGTTCAGGCCCCCGAGGTGCGCATGCGCGACGAGCCCGGCGATGCCGGACGCGTCGGCCACCGGACCTGCGCCGGCTACCGAGGCACTGGCCACCCGCGGGGCGCCGCTGAGGCTCGCCGTGAGCGCGCCGGCTGCGGAGACCGCGACGCTCAGCGCGACGACGACCATCGCGAATGCAAGAGCGGGTCGTCGACGCGACGCGCGCACAGACCTCTCCGCTCGCGCAAGTGCCTCTCTCCCCGCGCGGAGGGCGACTGTGGTGAAGCGTCCCAACCGACGTGCCGCCGGACGCTGCCATCGGCGCCAGCGTCGTGCCTGCGCCGACAGCATCGACAGCACGATGGCGACGTCGGCGGCGGGGAGCGCCAAGCGGAGCCGTCCCCGGTCGGTGAGCAGGTCGAGCGCCTGCACGGCCCCGCCGTCGGGCACACGCACCGTGTGGTCCGCCGAAAAGCCCTCCACCGCCCACCACGGCACCCGGAGCAGCGTGACGCGGCCGCGGACCGCCGCCGATTCGAGCACCACGCCGCGCGCGCAGAACCGGATCGTGCACGGTCGCGCCGTCCCGTTGTCCGGATGCAGCACGACCACCCGCACGCGACGGAAGCCGCGAGCGCCAACACGAGCGCGAACCATCCCCAAAGTTGATCGGCGTCCCATCCCCAGGCCTCCGAGTTCCCCGTAGCATAGACGACGCCTGCAGGCACCGCCTCACGGCACGATCCGCTGCGGGCTGCGGGCTGCGGGCTGCGGGCTGCGGTCTGCGGGCTGCGGGCTGCGGGCTACGCGCTGCGGGCAGCGTGCTGCGCCTGGCGCGTTCAGCCGCTCGCCGTCGGCCAGTCGCGCAACGTCTCGGCGACTTTGCCTAGGAACGACCGGGCCGTCGACTCTGCCACGCGGTGGAAGAGCGCCTGGTCGAGAGCCCGGCCCACCCCGTCGAAGGGCGGGCGGTACGAGGCGTAGAGCACGACCCGGCTCCGTCCCTGTCCGAGTGAGGCCACCTGGAGGTTGCCGTCGAGCACCGGGAACAACGCGGGACGGCGGGCGTCCTCCCAGCGCAATGGCACCACGATGCCGTCCTCGAGGGCCGTGGGAGGTCCGAGCCGGACGCGCACCTCCCGGGCGATCAGGTCGCCGAGTGAGGACGGGCCCAGCTTCACGAGCTGGCTCTCGGTGTCGTCCCCGGCTGCGTTGGCCAGGCGTGCGAGCCAGGCTTGCCCTGACGACAGTCGTTCACTCACGAGCTGCTCGGACTCGTCCACATCCACGAAGTCCTGGATGAAGACCGCGGGGCGTCGCCCTTCGACATCGGGAGCGGGCGTGGCCATGTGCTGACGGTACGTTCGCGCTCCGGGAGCCGGGTAGGGCCGAATGGCCCGTGCTTCGGGTGCCCAAAGACCCGGGGTTCGGGGGGCCATCGGCGTCCGCGGCGGTCTGCAGGGTGCCGGGAGAGCTTCCCCGGCCACCCGGAGAACGCCCGCTAGGCGACCTTCACGGCCCCCACGAGCTTCTGGAGCGTGTCCTTCGCGTCGCCGAACAGCAGCACGGTCTTGTCGTCGAAGAGCAGGGCGTTGTCGATGCCGGCGAACCCGGGGCGCATGGAACGCTTCAGGAACACGATGTGCGATGCCTCGTCCGCATGGATGATGGGCATGCCGTAGATGGGGCTGCCTGGCGAGTCGATGGCCGCCGGATTGACGGTGTCGTTGGCGCCCACCACGAGCGCCACGTCGGTCGTCGGCATCTCCGGGTTGGCCTGGTCCATCTCCTTCAGCTCGTCGTAGGGGACGTTCGCTTCGGCGAGCAGGACGTTCATGTGGCCCGGCATGCGGCCTGCGACGGGGTGGATCGCATAGAAGACCTCCACGCCCTTCGACGTGAGCTCGTCCGCGAGCTCTTTGACCACGTGCTGTGCCTGGGCGACCGCGAGCCCGTACCCCGGGACGATGGCCACCTTGCGGGCGTAGGCGAGGAGGACGCCGATGTCGTCCGGCGTCGACGTCTTCACGCTCTTGCCGTCGAGCCCTTCGACGGTCCCCGTCGCGGTGACCACCGCGCCAAACGCGCTGAACAGGATGTTGGGAAGGGAGCGTCCCATGGCCTTGCTCATGAGGCGCGTGAGCAGCATGCCCGACGCGCCGACGAGCGTGCCGGCGACGATGAGGAGGTTGTTGCCGAGGGTGAAGCCGGACGCCGCGACCGCCACGCCGGTGAACGAGTTGAGGAGCGAGATCAGCACTGGGACATCCGCGCCACCGATGGGCAGGGTGAAGGCGACCCCGAGGACGAGGGAGAGGCCGAGGACGCCGAAGACGTAGGCGGTCGAACCGGTCACGACCGCCGCGACCAGAAACCCGAGGATGCCCACCCCCACGAGCGCGTTGATGGGCTGCTGGCCCGGGTAGACGATCGGCCGCGTCGCCATCAGCTCTTGGAGCTTGGCGAACGAGATCGCGCTGCCGGCGAACGACACGCACCCGATCAGGACACCGAGCACGGCCTCGACGATCACGTACGTTGCCGGGCTCACGCCGGTGCTGTGGATATGGAGCAGCTCCGACACCGAGATGAGCGCTGCCGCACCGCCGCCGACACCGTTGAAGATCGCGACCATCTGGGGCATCGCGGTCATCTTCACCATCCGTGCCGCCGGCACCGCGACGACGGTGCCGAGCGCCATCGCGCCGAAGGCGAGCCCGAGGTTGCGCGCCGAGTGGTTCACGCTGCCCGCCGAGAACGTGATGCCGATCGCGAGCAGCGCAGCGCCCGCGCCAAGCAGGTTGCCCTGGCGCGCGTGGCGTGGAGAGCTGAGCCCCTTCAGGGCGAGGATGAAGCCGATGATCGCGATCAGGTAGATGCCGGAACGCCACGTCGACAGGGGCAACGAAACGGCAGTGAGACCGAGGGTCATCGCCTGCCGTCTCCGGCCTCGGTTCCGGCGGGTGGCACTCCGGCGGCTGGCACTCCGGCGGGCGGCACTCCGGCGGGCGGCACTCCGGCGGGCGGCACGGCAGCGGGCGGCACGGCGGCGGGCGCGGCCGGTGCCGTCGCTCGCTCGGGCTTCGCGTGGAACATCTCGAGCATCCGGTCGGTCACGACGAAGCCGCCGACGATGTTGAGCGTCGCGAGGAAGACCGCGATGAACCCGAGCACGAGCTGCCCGGTGCCGTCGGCCTCGCCCATGATGAACAGCGCGCCGACGAGCACGATGCCGTGGATCGCGTTGGACCCCGACATGAGCGGCGTGTGCAGGATCGACGGCACTTTCGAGATGACCTCGTAGCCGACGAAAGCCGCCAGCACGAAGATGGTCAGGTACCAGACGATGCCTATCACGACGCGCTCCCCAAGAGCTCGGCCGTCGGTGCGTGCTCGGGCTTCCCGTCCCGCAGGACGCACGTGCCGGCCACGATCTCGTCTTCCCAGTTGGGTGCCACAGCGCCGTCCGAAGACAGCAGGGCGAAGATGTTGGCCACGTTGCGTGCATAGAGCGCGCTCGCGTGCGTCGGCATACCCGAAGGCGGGTTGGCCATGCCGACGACCAGGGTGCCGCTCACCATGACGTCCGCACCCCGCTCGGTGACCTCGCAGTTCCCGCCGGAGTCCGCCGCCATGTCCACCACGACAGCGCCCGGCGCCATCGCTTCGACCATCGCTCTCGTCACGAGCAACGGCGCGCGCCGCCCCGGGACAGCGGCGGTCGTGACCACCGCGTCGGCCTTCGTCACCTCATCTGCGAGCGCGCGCTGCTGCGCCGCGAGCTCCTCGGGCGTGAGCTCGCGGGCGTAGCCGCCCGTGCCCTCGGCGCTCACTCCGAGGTCGACGAAGGTCGCGCCGAGGCTCTCCGCTTCCTCCTTGGCCGCAGCACGGACGTCGTAGGCGCGGACGACTGCGCCGAGCCGCCGGCAGGTGGCGATCGCCTGGAGCCCGGCGACTCCGGCACCCATGACGAGCACCTTGGCGGGCGGGACCGTGCCGGCGGCCGTCATGAGCATCGGGAAGAAGCGGCCGATACGCGTCGCCGCGGTGAGCGCGGCCCGGTAGCCGGAAACGGTCGCCTGGGACGACAGCGCGTCCATCGACTGGGCGCGGCTGATCCGGGGCACGAGGTCGAAGCTGAAGACGTTGCAACGCTTCGTCGCGAGCACCCGCAACGCGTCGAGCGCGCCGGCCGGCTGCAAGAAGCTGAGGACGAGGGCACCCTCGGGCACGAGCTCCGCGTCTTCGACGCTGGGTGGCTGCACCCGCACGACGGCCGCGGCACCACCGAGGCAGGCCGCTGCGTCCCGCGCCACCTCCGCTCCGGCTGCCTCGTAGTCGGCGTCGGTGAACGCGGCCTCGCTCCCGGCTCCCGACTGCACCGACACGGTCCACCCGGCGGCGACGAGTCGCTTCGCCACGTCGGGGACGATCGCCACGCGGCGCTCGCCCGCGACGGACTCCGCCGGAATGGCCAGTTTCATGCGAGCGGTTCTAGCAGGTGTGCGCTCGCTGATCGAAGGGACCTTGGTCCCGACGGACAGGCCCCTGGTTCAGACCCCGACGACGTGCGTCCGTCGAGGACCGCCGAGCCGGTCGCGGACGAGCGGCGGTGCTCATCCGCTCATCCCCTGGTGGGCACTCCCCCTCAGTCCGACGGCCGGCGCAACAGGTTCGACACGCGCTGGTGGGTGACGCCGAAGAGCTTGGCGATGGCCGGGATGCTGACGCCCTCGCGCCGCAGGGTGTCCACGAGCTCCTTTCGGAGGGTCCCGCTCGCTTTGGCGAGGCAGGCGAGCATCCGGCTCACCACCTGCATGGTGCCCGGAGGTTCCTCGTCCGCGAGGATGTCACGCCACGCCCGCCCCTCCGAGCGCTGGCGGTGAAGCTCTCGCAGGCGCTTCCGGAGCAGTTCCTGGTCGTGGCTCATCTCGCTCAGCGCATCCGAGAGTGCGTCGAGCGCCCGGAGACTCCCATCCTCGGTCATGGTGCCCGTCGTTCCCGCGCTGTGTCCGTTGCCGCCGAGGCCGTCGCCGTGGGCAGTCCCGTTGCCCTCGCCGCCGGCCTCACGCAGCCCATTGGTGTGCGTGTCGTCGCGGTCGGCGGAGACCCGCTGCCCGCTGTCGATGAGGTGCTGCGACATGGTCGTCTGCCTCCCACAGTTTCGATCTTGGGGTGGTACCCGCGGCCAGTCCCTCTGCGTGTTGAGGCATACCCGGCGGTTTCCGGCTGGAAACTGGCAATGCATCGCCCCCTGCGCCGTCCCCGTCCGGCGGCCCGGCGCCGGATAGCGAGGAAATCGGCGACCGGACGATCGTTTGTTTTGCTGGCGAGCACGCCCACAACGACGATGCAGGTTGCCCGAGCCGCCCACGCCACGGCCTCCCGCATACGAGCGTTCGATGGACGCGACGGCCGAGTGCACTGCCCTTAAGCTGGCACTATCGTGCGCTTGACCACGCTCCGCACTGCACGTATATCAATGGAGCACCTTCGACCCGACGCGCCCGACAAGGAGCAAGAGGTGGTCTGCGCAACTACAGGATCACCGAAATACCCGGGCGTCCCGGTCGCCGAGTCGGTGTACGTACAAGCGCGGAGCGAAAATTTTCCCGTTGCTTCCCGGCTTCTTCCAGCCGACGTGCGTGCCGACCTGATGGCCATCTACGGCTTCGCGAGGCTCACCGACGACATCGGCGACGAGGCGGAAGGGGACCGGCTCAGCCACCTCGAGTGGCTTGACGCCGAGCTCGGGCGCGCGGTGCGCGGAGGCGCCGCCCACCCGGTCGTGCAAAGGGTGGGCGCGACGATCGCCGCGCGGAAGCTTTCGCTCGAGCCCTTCCACGACCTCATCGAAGCCAACCGACGCGACCAGACGGTACGGCGGTACGAGACCTTCGAGGATCTCGTCGGCTACTGCGAGCTGTCCGCCAACCCCGTCGGCCGCCTCGTGCTCGAGGTCTTCGGGGCGGCCACCCCCGACCGGGTCGCTCTGTCCAACGATGTGTGCACCGGTCTCCAGGTCGTCGAGCACCTCCAGGACATCGCAGAGGACCTCGCCCAGGACCGGATCTACGTCCCGCTCGCCGACCTGCGTGCGGAGGGCTGCAGCGAGGGCGACCTCCGCGCACCGCACGCCGGACCCGCGCTGCGTCGGGTCGTCGCGACGGAGGCCGCACGCGCGAGAAGGCTCCTCTTTTCCGGCGCGCCGCTCGCTGCGAGCCTGCCGCTCGGGCCCCGGGTCGCCGTCGCGGCGTTCGCCGCTGGGGGAATGGCGGCGCTCGACGCCATCGAGGCGGTGGACTTCGACGTCCTGGGGCAGCGTTGCCGGCCCCGCCCGCGGCGGCTGGCCGCTCGGCTCGCCCTCGTGCTGCTCACCCCGCTCGGCCGCACGAAGGCCGCCGCGGGTGCGGCGACCCGGGTAGGAGCGTTCTCATGACCTCCGCCGCCGACGTCGAACGCGCGTACCGCGAGTGCGAGGCGATCACCCGGCACGAAGCGAAGAACTTCGCCTACGGGATCCGCCTGCTGCACGCTCCCGAGCGACGGGCGCTCTCAGCCGTGTACGCGCTCGCCCGTCGCATCGACGACATCGGCGACGGCGACGAGCCACCCGAGCGCAAGCTCGAGGGGCTCGCCAGTGTGCGCAAGCAGCTCGGGACGGTGGGTGAGGCGACGGACGACCTGGTGCTGTTGGCGATCGGGGACGCCCGGGCTCGTTACGACCTTCCCATGGACGCATTCGGCGATCTCGTCGACGGCTGCGAGATGGACGTCGTGGGCACCACCTACGGCACGATCGACGACCTCGTCGTCTACTGCCGGCGTGTCGCGGGGTCGATCGGGAGGCTCTCGCTCGCGATCTTCGGCGCGGCGCGCGAGCCCGGCGCGAACGGCCTCGCGGACGACCTCGGCGTCGCGCTGCAGCTCACGAACATCCTGCGCGACGTGAAGGAGGACGGGAGGCGAGGACGGGTGTACCTGCCGTCGGCCGACGCGGCCGCCGCCGGCTGCCCCGCCGACCTCTCGGACGACGAGGCGCTCGGCCGGCTCGTCACCTTCGAGTGCACCCGAGCGGAGGAGTGGTTCGATCGGGGGTTCCGCCTCCTGCCGTTGCTCGACCGGCGCAGCCAGGCCTGCGTCGGTGCGATGGCGGGCATCTACCACCGGCTTCTGCGCCGGATCGCCAACGATCCGATGGCCGTCACGCGCGGGCGCGTCTCGGTCCCGGCGTCCGAGAAGCTCTGGGTCGCCATGTCCTGCCTCGTCTCGCCGGGCGCCATCGCGGCGTCCGCGAGCGCTCGGAGCGCGTCGTGAGGAACGGCACCGGCACGCGGGCGCGTGTGGTGGTCGTCGGCGGGGGACTTGCCGGCATGGCGGCCGCGCTGAGCGCGGCGGACGCCGGGGCGAGCGTCACGCTGGTCGAGAAGCGCCAGCGCCTCGGCGGGCTCACGTGGTCTTTCGAGCGCAGGGGGCTGCGGTTCGACAACGGACAGCACGTCTTCCTGCGTTGCTGCGCCGCGTACCGTGCCTTCCTCGACCGCATCGGCGCGGCGGAGAAGGTCCGAATCCAGCGTGCGCTCGACGTGCCGGTCCTCGCTCCCGGCGGACGGCGCGCACGGATCGCCCGGACGGCCGCACCGGTTCCCTCGCCGTTCCACCTCGGGCCCTCGCTGCTCGGCTACCGCCACCTTCCGCTGGCCGCCCGGCTCCGGTTGCTCCGCCCGGTCCTCGCCTTGCGCGAGCTCACACTCGAGGACCCCGCGCTCGACGAGGTGACGTTCGCAAGCTGGCTCGCCCGCCACGGCCAGTCCGATCGCGCGATCGAACGGCTCTGGGACCTCGTGGTGCTGCCGACGGTGAACGTCGGTTCCAAAGCGGCGTCGCTCGCGCTCGCGGCGAAGGTCTTCCGCACCGGGCTGCTCGACACCGTCGACGGGGCGGACATCGGATGGGCGACCGTCCCGCTCGGGGAGATCCACGGGGACCACGGCAGACGAGCGCTCGACGCGGCCGGCGTCGAGGTGGTCCTCGGTGAGACGGCCGATGCGGTCGAGGTGCCCGCCGCCGACCGCGTGGAGGTCTGTACCCCACGGCGCCGCCTGGAGGCCGACGCCGTGGTCGTGGCCCTCCCCCACGAGGCGGTGCCCTCGGTGCTTCCCCGCCGAGCCCTCGGCGACGTGTCGGGCCTCGGCCGCTCCCCGATCGTCAACGTCCACCTCGTCCTCGACCGCAAGGTCACCGATCTGCCGCTCGCCGCCTCGGTCGGGTCGCCGGTGCAGTTCGTCTTCGACCGGACCGAGTCAGCGGGTGTCCCGGCTTCGAGCGGGAGGCAGTGCCTCGTGGTGTCGCTGTCGGACGCCACCGCCTGGATCGGCGCCCGTCCCGACGACCTGATCCGCACGTTCCACGCCGCACTCGGCGAGCTCTTCCCCAAGGCGCAGGAGGCGCTGCTCGTCGACGCGGTCGTGACCCGTGAACACGCGGCGACCTTCCGCGGCGTACCGCGCACCGCGTCGCTGCGCCCCCCTCCGGCCACGCGGGTTCCCGGCGTGTTCGTCGCCGGCGCGTGGTGCGCGACGGGCTGGCCGGCCACCATGGAGGGTGCGGTCCGCTCCGGGGAAGCCGCCGCAACGGCCGCCCTCTCCTCGCTCGGTGAAGCGCAGGCGCGCCGGCTCGAAGGGGTGCCGGCGTGACGATGTCCCTCGTGCCGTCAGGCCCTGGCGGGACCTCCGCGCAGGCGCCTCAGGCGCTCGTGCGAGCGAGCGCGCTCGTCGCCCCTTCGCTCTTCGCCGCGGTCGACCGGCTCGACGCGTCGCTCCACGAGCCGGTTCGCCACCATCTCGCCGGCGGCAAGCACGTGCGCGCGGCCCTCGTCCTCCTCGCATCGACTGCCGTGGGAGGCAGCGAGGAGGACGCCGTGCCCGGCGCCGTGGCCATCGAGCTCGTCCACAACTACTCGCTGCTGCACGACGACATCATCGACGGCGACCGCGAACGGCGGCACCGACCGACCGTCTGGGCGGAATACGGCGAGGGCGTGGCCATCGTGGCGGGCGACGCGCTCGCGGCACTCGCGGTGCAGGTCCTCTTGGACTCGCCGACCGCCCCGCGCGTGGAAGCCGCTCGGCGGCTCGCCGACGCCAACCAGAGCATGATCTCGGGACAGTCCGCCGACATGGCGTTCGAAGCTCGCGGTCGGGTCACCGTTGCCGAGTGCCTCGCGATGGAGCGGGGGAAGACCGGCGCATTGCTCTCGGCGTCGTGTGCCATCGGGGCGCTCCTCGGCGGCGCGGACGCGCACACGGCCGACGCGCTCGGAGAGTACGGCGAGCACCTCGGGATCGCGTTCCAGGCGGTCGACGACGTCCTCGGGGTCTGGGGAGAGCCCGCGATCACCGGCAAGCCGGTCGGTTCGGACCTGCTCGCTCGGAAGAAGGCGTTGCCCGTGGCCGTCGCGTTCGAGCGGGGAGGGGGGCTGGCGGACGAGCTCTCGGCCATCCTGGCAGGAGAGCTCGAGCCCGCGGACGTCGCGCGCGCGACCCTGCTGATGAACGAGGCCGCCGTGCGCGAGGAGGTGATCGCGATCGCCGACGAGCACCTGCGCGCAGCGCTGATGGCGCTCGACCGCGCCGAGCTCGCGGAGTTGCCCAAGCAGGAGCTGACGGAGGTTGCCCGGTACGTGACGGCGAGGGACCGATGACGACGAACAGCACGGATCGGCTCGAGCGCGAGGTGGTCGAGTCCGCCGCGCCGACCTCGGTGGTGATGAACGCGGCCGTCACCTTGAAAAAGGCGACCGAGGCACTGATCGCGCTCCAGCACGAGGACGGATGGTGGAAGGGCGAGCTCGAGACGAACGTCACGATGGACGCCGAGGACCTTCTGCTCCGCCAGTTCCTCGGGATCCGTTCCGAGGAGGACACCGCCGCCTCGGCGCGCTGGATCCGGGCCAACCAGCGCGAGGACGGCACGTGGGCCAACTTCTACGGCGGCCCGGGCGACCTGTCGACGACGATCGAGGCCTACGTCGCGCTGCGCCTCGCAGGGGACCCCCCGGACGCGCCGCACATGGCCGCCGCGTCGGCGTTCGTCCGCGAGCGCGGCGGCATCGAGCGGTCGCGGGTGTTCACCCGGATGTGGCTGGCGCTCTTCGGCAAGTGGTCGTGGGACGACCTGCCCGTCCTCCCGCCCGAGCTCGTCTTCTTCCCGCCGTGGTTGCCGCTCAACATCTACGACTTCGGCTGCTGGGCACGCCAGACCGTCGTCGCCCTCACCGTCGTCGGGACCTACCGCCCGGTGCGCGAGCTGGGCGTCGACATCGACGAGCTGCGCACGGGACTGCCACCGGTTCCCCCGCACCGGCTCTTCACCTGGGAGGGTGCGCTCGAGCGGGCCGACGCCCTCGCACGGCGCTACGCGCGCCGGCCCGTGCGAGCGCTGCGCTCGGCCGCGCTTCGCGAGGCGGAGCGCTGGATCATCGAGCGCCAGGAGGCCGACGGCGGCTGGGGCGGCATCCAGCCGCCATGGGTGTACTCGATCATCGCGCTCCATCTCCGGGGCTTCGCCCTCACACATCCGGTGCTCGAGGCCGCGATCGAGGGTCTCGAGGGCTTCACCATCCGAGACGAGAAGGGGCGTCGGCTCGAAGCGTGCCAGTCGCCGGTCTGGGACACGGCTCTCTCGGTGGTCGCGCTGGCGGATGCCGGGCTCGACCCGGCGGACCCGGCGATGCTCGCCGCCTCCCGCTGGCTGGTGGGCGAGGAGATCACCGTCGAGGGGGACTGGAAGGTCCGGCGCCCCCACCTCGCGCCCGGCGGCTGGGCGTTCGAGTTCGCCAACGACCACTACCCCGACGTCGATGACACGGCGGAGGTCGTGCTCTCGCTCCTCCGGTGCGCGCCAGGCGATGGCGGATCGGTCGAGCGGGCCACCGACTGGGTGCTCGGCATGCAGTGCAGCGACGGCGGCTGGGCGGCGTTCGACGTCGACAACACGCGCACGCTGTGCCGGAAGCTGCCGTTCTGCGACTTTGGCGAGCTCATCGACCCCCCGAGCGCCGACGTCACCGCCCACGTGGTCGAGATGCTCGCCGCCCTGCAGGCCGCAGGACGCAAGTCCGATCGCGCCGCAATAGACCGCGGCGTCGCTTGGCTGCTCGGCAACCAGGAGGCCGACGGGTCGTGGTTCGGCCGCTGGGGCGCCAACTACGTGTACGGCACGGGCGCGGTCGTTCCCGCCCTGGCCGCCGCCGGCGTGCCGCGCACGCACCCGGCCGTGCGCCGCGCCGTGCGGTGGCTGTGCGCCCACCAGAACGACGACGGCGGATGGGGAGAGGACCTGCGCTCCTACGACGACCCCGCATGGGCCGGACGGGGTGCGTCGACCGCGTCGCAGACGGCGTGGGCCCTGCTCGCGCTCCTCGCGGCCGGCGAGTTCGAGCACCGCGCGACGCGTCGCGGCGTGGAGTTCCTGGCCGCCACCCAGCGCGAGGACGGCACGTGGGACGAGCCCTGGTTCACCGGGACCGGGTTCCCCGGCGACTTCTACATCAACTACCACCTCTACCGGCTGGTCTTCCCGGTTGCAGCACTCGGTCGTTTCGTGCACGGGGGTGGTCCGCATGGGTGACACGTTGATCGTTCTCTCCCCGACGCGGGTAGAGGCCCACGTCATGGGCGCGGGAACCATCGTCACCGGCACGGGGGCTGCCTCGGTCGCCGATGCGCTCGAGCGCGTCCTGCCGACCCTCCCGCCCGACGCGGCGGTCGCCGTGACCGGCACGGCTGCCCGGCTCGGCTCCGAGCTCGCACCGGGGCAGCTCGTCGTGGCGAGCGAGCTGTGGGAAGCGGGCGTGGGCAAGGCCCCGCGCCTCGTGCGACAGCTCCCCTCCGCCCCCCTGCTCGCGCACGAGCTGCGGCGTGACGGCCACGTCGTCGCACTGGGGCCCCTCGTGTCGACGGCTCCGGCAACACGACGCCCGGGGGCAGGCGACCGGGGCGCAGACGACCGGGGCGCAGACGACCGGGGCGCAGGCGACCGGGGCGCAGGCGACCACGGGGACAGGGCCCGGCTGGCCGAGCTCGGCGCGCTCGCCCTCGACCACGACTCGGCCTGGGCCGCGACGCTCGCCGCGGGTGACCGCCCGCTGGCGGTCGTGCGTGCCGTGGAGGAGCTCTCGGGTCCTGGCGCCATGGCCGCGGTCGACACGCGCCGGGCCGCAGCATCCCTGGCGCAGTTGCGCGAACCCATCGAGCGCTGGGCGCGTGCCTGCCGAGCGCGCCGGGTCCTGCTCGCGTCGCCCCGGTCGTTTTGCGCCGGCGTCGAAAGGGCGATCGAGATCGTCGAGCGGGCGCTCCAGCGCTTCGGGGCGCCCGTCTACGTTCGGCGCCAGATCGTCCACAACACGCACGTGGTCGGACGGCTCGCAGCGATGGGCGCCGTCTTCGTGGAGGAGCTCGACGAGGTGCCCGACGGGGCGACGGTCGTGCTCGCGGCCCATGGCGTCTCCCCCGACGTCCGCAGCCAGGCCGCGACGCGCGACGGTTTCACCGTGATCGACGCGACCTGCCCCCTCGTCGCAAAGGTGCACCACGAGGCTCGCCGCTACGCGGCCCGGGGCTACGACATCGTGCTCGTCGGCCACGGGGACCACGAGGAGGTCGTCGGGACCTACGGCGAGGCGCCCGAACGGATGCACGTCGTGGCCACCCCCGACGAGGTCGCGGCCCTTCGCCTCGGACAGGACGCGCCGGTCGCGTACCTCACCCAGACCACGCTCGCCACCGACGAGACCGCGCAAGTCGTCGGCGCACTGCGCCGCCGGTTCCCCGACGTGGTCGGTCCGAGCTCCGACGACATCTGCTACGCGACGCAGAACCGCCAGGACGCCGTTCGGGCCATCGCACGCGAGTGCGACCTGCTGCTCGTCGTCGGCTCGGCCAACTCGTCGAACACGGCGAGGCTCGTCGAGGTGGCCCGTCGGGAGGGCTGCCGTGCGGAGCTGGTGGAGGACGCCGGCCAGCTCCGCCTCTCGTGGCTCGACGGTGCGGCGACCGTCGGAGTCACCGCTGGTGCGTCCGCTCCCGAGTCCCTCGTCACCGAGCTGGTCCGGGCGCTCTCGGCGCTCGGGCCCGTCGACGTCGACGAGCGCAGGACCACGACAGAAACCGTCCGATTCGCTCTTCCCCCACAGGTGCGCTGATGCCGATTCCCTTGAAACAGAACATGAAGATCGGGGCTCATCTGCTCCGGCAGCGGCTGAAGGGCCGCAAGTACTATCCGTTCATCGTCGAGATCGAGCCGCTGTTCGCGTGCAATCTCTCCTGTCCGGGGTGCGGGAAGATCCAGCACCCGACCGACATCCTGCGAAAGCGGCTCTCCGTCGAGGACATCATCAACGCGGTCGAGGAGAGCGACACGCCGATGGTGTCGATCGCGGGCGGCGAACCGCTGCTCCATCCCCAGATCGCGGAGATCGTCGAGGCGCTCGTGAAGCGCAAGGTGTACGTCTACCTGTGCACGAACGCGGTGCTCCTCCGACGACGCCTCGAGAAGTTCACCCCGAGCGAGTACTTCTCCTTCGTGGTCCACATGGACGGGCTGCGCGAGCGTCACGACGCGGCCGTCGACCGCGAAGGGGTCTTCGACACCGCGGTGGAGGCCATTCGCGAGGCCAAGAGCCGGGGCTTCAGGGTCACCACCAACTCCACGTTCTTCAACACCGACTCGCCCAAGACGGTCCGCGACCTTCTCGACTTCCTCAACGACGAGCTCGAGGTCGACGCGATGATGATCTCGCCCGCCTATGCGTACGAGAAGGCGCCCGACCAGGAGCACTTCTTGGGGGTGGAGCAGACGCGCAAGCTCTTCCGGGACGCCTTTGCCGGAAAGCGGAAGAAGTGGCGGCTCAACCACTCCCCGCTGTTCCTGGACTTCCTCGAAGGCAAGCGCGACTTCGACTGCACGGCGTGGGGCATCCCCAGCTACTCGGTGCTCGGCTGGCAGCGTCCCTGCTACCTCATGTCCGATGGCTACGTCTCGTCCTACAAGGAGCTGGTGGAAACGACCGACTGGTCGAAGTACGGGCGCGGGAAGGACCCGCGATGCGCGAACTGCATGGCGCACTGCGGCTACGAACCTTCCGCGGTGATCGCCTCGATGGGGTCGTTGCGCGAGTCGCTGCGCGCGCTCGTCAACACGCACTGATCGGCGTGACGACCGTCCGCGACACCGACATCCGCCTACGCGCCGGCGCCCCGGCGTCGACATGGGAGGACCGCGCCCGGGTGCACGGCGACGGGCTGCCCGCCTCGACGAACGGCGCGATGCCGGAGGCACTGCGAGAGCTCTCTCCGGGGCGCCTTCGTGCGATGGACCCCGACGCGCTCGTCCGGCTCGCCGCCGACATCCGCCGCTTCCTCGTGTCGTCGGTCTCCCACACCGGTGGCCACCTCGGGTCCAACCTGGGCGCGGTGGAGCTCTCGATCGCCCTCCACCGGGTCTTCGACTCGCCCGACGACCCGATCCTCTGGGACACCGGGCATCAGGCGTACGTGCACAAGCTGCTGACGGGCCGTGCGGAGGGCTTTGGTGCGCTGCGAAGGGCGGGCGGCCTGTCGGGCTACCCGAACCGCGCCGAGTCCGCGCACGACTTCATCGAGAACAGCCACGCCTCCACCGCACTCGGCTATGCGGACGGCCTCGCCCGGGCGCGGGACGCGCGCGGGGCGCGTCATCACGTCGTCGCCGTGGTGGGCGACGGCGCGCTCACCGGCGGGCTCGCCTACGAGGGGTTGAACAACATCGGCTACTGGCAGCGCAGGGTCATCGTCGTCCTGAACGACAACGGCCGGTCGTACGCGCCGACGGTGTCCCCGCTCACCACTGCGTGCCGCGATGCCGCCGAGCGGACCCCTGGCTCCACGACGCCCCAGGCCTTCTTCTCCGCGCTCGGGTTCGCCTACATCGGGCCTGTCGACGGCCACGACGTCGGCGCGCTCGAAGCGGCGATGGGCGAGGCGGCGATGGCGCGGGGTCCCGTGGTGGTGCACGTGCACACCGTGAAGGGCCGCGACTACGCGCCTGCGGAGCTGGACACAGAGAAGTGCCTCCACGACGTCTCCCCCTTCGACGTCGAGACCGGCCTGCCCCGGGTGCCCAAGGGGAGCGTCCCGACCTATACCGAGGCGTTCGGGGCTGCCCTCGTCCGGGAGGCGGCCGCACGGCCGGAGGTGGTGGCGGTCACCGCCGCCATGACCGGGCCGACGGGCCTCATCCCCTTCGCCGAACGGTACGGCGACCGGCTGGTGGACGTGGGCATCGCCGAGCAGCACGCGGTGACCTCCGCCGCCGGGATGGCGATGGGCGGACTGCGGCCCGTCGTCGCGGTGTACTCCACCTTCCTCAACCGTGCCTGGGACCAGGTCGTCCACGACGTGGGGCTCCACAGGCTGCCCGTGGTGTTCTGCCTCGACCGGGCGGGGGTCACCGGCGACGACGGGCCGAGCCACCACGGCATCCTCGATCTCGCCCTGCTCACGAAGGTCCCGGGGATGACGGTGCTCGCTCCGTCGTCCTACGAGGAGACCGGGGTCATGCTCCGCGACGCGCTCGACCACGTCGACGGACCGGTGGCCATCCGCTGGCCCAAGACGCCCGCGCGCCGCTCGTCGGAGACCGGCGAGGGCTTCCGCGCCCGGCGGATCGCGCGGGGGGACGGCTCCGTCTGCCTTCTCGGGGTGGGCAAGCTGCTCGAAGCCTGCGAGCAGGCGGCCGCCGCGCTCGGCGGAGACGGCGTCGCGGCGACGGTGTGGGACGTCCGCGTCGCGAGCCCGCTCGACCCGGACATGCTGGCGGACGCTGCGTCGCATGCCGTGGTCGTCACCGCCGAGGACGGGGTCGCAGAGGGCGGCGTCGGCTCGGCGGTCGCCGCGGCACTGCGGACCCGCACCCTGGACGCCGCCAGCGGCGCGACGCGACCGGCGGTCGTCACCTGCGGCCTTCCGCTCGCGTACCTCCCGCACGGGAAGCCCGACGACATCCTGGCCGCCCTCGGGCTCGACGGGTTGGGGATCGCGGCCGCCGCGCGCCGGGGGCTCCGGTCGCTCTAACGGGAGTTTCCGCGCGAGGACCCGTCGCCCCCGCGTGATCCCTTGCAGGGGGCGGAGCTCGGGTCGACCACGACGCGGTTCGGGTCGACCCCGATGCGCCCTGGCCCGCCTGCGCCGGGCGGGGAACGCCCGAGCATGCGCGCGACGACGACCATGCACTGCTCGAACACGTCGTCGGGGATGGCGTCACGCCGCTCCCAGACGATCCAGCGCATCCCGACGAGCTGCCCGACGGCGAGGAGCGCCCACGCGAGCACCGTGGCATCGCAGCGCTCCACCTCACCGACCTCCATCGCTGCCGCGAGTCCTCGCGAATAGCCGTCCACGAGCTTCTCGTAATGGCGGTGCATCGCCTCGGGGGCGACGAATTCCGCCTCTCGGATCACCCGGTAGAGCGCCGGATGCTCGGCGGCGAACTGGAAGAATGCCGCGAAACCACGCCGCTCGGCGTCGAAGCGGTCTCCGCCACCGGCGGCGACACCCTTCGACATGGCCTCGCGCATCCGGCTGTTGAGGTCCCCGACGAGCTGGGCGAAGATCTCCTGCTTGGACGGGAAGTAGATGTAGAAGGTCCCTTGCGCGACCCCCGCGCGTTCGACGATGCGGGCGACCGACGCGTCGTGGTACCCGTGCTCAGCGAAGACCTCCTCGGCGGCGTCGAGCAGCCGCCGCCGCGTCCGTTTCCCGCGCTCGGTGGTCGTTCCCGTTGGCGCCACGCTCCCCGGCTCGTCCCGTACGACAGGTGACTCGGCCGTCATTCAATCGACGCCCCCCGTAATTTGTCAAGGGTCCCCGCTCGCATCGCACCAGGTCAGCAAAGGTTTCTCTCCTCGCTCACCCGCAGGGGGGCACCTTGACATCCGTGTTGCGATCGTGTACTTCGTCGGGTGAGTCACGTGTCATGTCTGGCAGGCAGGTGCCGTGGCCCGGGGGGAGGTCGAGAAGCGACGTGCCGGTTCAGAGGCTCGAGGCGGCGAGCGGCGCGCCCGCTGCGGATGCCGATGCGGGCCTCCGGGTGGAAGAGCTCACCGTCCGCTTCGGCGGGTTGCTGGCGCTCGACGAGGTGTCGCTCACGGTGGCACCTCACGAGATCGTCGGCCTGATCGGCCCGAACGGTGCCGGCAAGACCACGCTCTTCAATGCCGTCAGCGGTTTCGTCCGCGCCACACGCGGGCGGATCCGCTGGCGGGGCAGGCTCCTCGGCGACCACCACGCCCACGACCTCGGAGGGCTGGGCATCGCCCGGACGCTCCAGGGAGTCGGCCTCTGCCGGGGCTTGACGGCGCTCGAGAACGTCGTCTGCGGTGCGCAGCCGTCGCTGCGCGCCGATTTCGGCTCGGCGCTGGGAGGACTGTGGCGTTCGAGCAGGGAGGAGCGGCGGGTCGCCGGCGAGGCCACCGCCCTGCTCGCCGAGCTGGGCGTCGCCGACTGGCTCGAGCGGCTCCCCGGCTCCCTCCCCTACGGGGTGCAGAAGCGGGTGGCACTCGCCCGGGCGCTGATCAGCCGACCGCAGCTTCTCCTCCTCGACGAGCCGGCGAGCGGCTTGTCGGCAGACGACATCGACGACCTCTCCCGCCATATCCAGGGCCTGCGCGCGCACATGTCGGTGCTGCTCGTCGAGCACCGGATGGACTTCGTCATGTCGACCTGCGACAGGATCGTCGTCCTCAACTTCGGCAAGGTTGTCGCGACCGGCACCCCCGACGAGATCCAAGCGAGCCCCGAGGTGACCGCCGCCTATCTGGGGGACGCGGTGCGCGCGACCCGGCCGGCTCCCGGCGAAGGTGCCGTCGATGCTGCAGGTTGAAGGGCTGTCGGTCCGCTACGGCCCGGTCCGTGCCCTCGACGACGTCTCCTTCGGCGCGCGTGACGGCAGGATCACGACGGTGCTCGGGGCGAACGGTGCGGGGAAGACCACCTTGCTCAGAACGCTGAGCGGCCTCGTCCGCCACCAGTCGGGCACGGCGAGCTTCGACGGGCAGGTGCTCACCGGGCAGCTGCCGGAGACCATCGCGCGCATGGGCGTGGCGCACGTGCCCGAAGGCCGCGGGGTCATCGCGGAGCTGACGGTCGACGAGAACCTCCGCCTCGGCACCTTCTACCGGCTGCGCCGGCCGGAGCGGCGACCCGCGATCGAAGAGATCTACGAACGTTTCCCCGGGCTCGGGGACAAGCGCCACCGGTCCGCGTCCAGCCTCTCGGGCGGGGAGCGCCAGATGCTGGTCATCGGCCGCGCCCTCGTCTCGCGACCCAAATTCCTCCTGCTCGACGAGCCTTCGCTGGGGCTGGCGCCGATGGTGACGGCACAGCTGATGGCCACGATCCGTGGGCTGACCGCGGACAGTGGCCTCGGGGCGATCCTCGTCGAGCAGAACGCCAGGAGCGCGCTCTCGGTCGCGGACTGGGCGATCGTCCTCAACCTCGGGCGGATCGTCGCCGCGGACGAACCCGACCGGCTGGCGGCCGACGACGACCTGCGCCAGCACTACCTGGGGTTCTGACGCCGTGGGGTTCTTCGTGAACGTCCTGTTGAGCGGGGTTGCCCAGGGGATGGTCTTCGCGGCCATCGCGCTCGGCCTCGTGCTCGTCTTCCGGGCGACCGGCATCGTCAACTTCGCCCAGGGCGCCATGGGGATGTTTACGACCTTCATCGCGTTCAGCCTGCTCACGAGCGGCGTCGGCTATTGGCCGGCTTTCGTGGCCGCCCTGGCGATCGGCTTCGTCCTCGGCGCCGTCGTGGAACGCACCCTCATCCGGCCGTTGCAGGGAAAGCCCGCGCTGAATCCGGTGATCGTCACCATCGGCCTGCTCGTCGTGCTCGAAGGGGTTGCGGGGAGCATCTGGGGCGGCGTGGCGCGAGGGTTCCCCGCGGCGTTCTCCCAGCGAGGGTTGGTCATCGGGACCACCCGGGTCGCCTTCTCGCAGTTCGACGTGTTCCTCGTCGGTGCCGTCGCCGTGCTGATGGTGGCGGTCGCTGCCCTCTTCCGATGGACGGACCTCGGGCTGCGGATGCGCGCGGCCGCCTTCTCGCCCGAAGTGAGCCGGCTCCTCGGCGTGCGCGTCGGACGGCTGTTCACCTTGGGCTGGGCCCTCGCCTGCGCGGCGGGTTCGCTCGCCGGGCTGTTGGTCGCCCCCCTCAGCTCGTTCAGCCCGTACTACATGGACCTCTATCTCGTCTACGGCTTCACCGCCGTCGTGCTGGGCGGACTGGCGAGCCCCGCCGGCGCCCTGGTCGGGGGGTTGGTCACGGGGCTCGCTGTCGCTTTCGTGGGGGGCTACATCGGGTCGGACCTCCAGCCGATCGCCGCCTTGGCGCTTCTCCTCCTCGTGCTCACGTTCCGCCCGCAGGGTCTCTTCGGCACGGCACAGGTCCGGCGCGTGTGACCGGCGTCCCAGCGCACCCGGCTGTCGGGGCCCAGGGGTCCGCCGCGCCTGCGCCCAGGCCTGCGCCCGGGCCCGGTCCGCTCGGGCGCAGGCTGAGGCTCCCGCGCCAGCCTCTCGTGCGACACCTGACCTTCCTCGTGCTCGGCGCGGCGTTCTTCTACGTCCTCACCGTCAACGTGAACACCTACAACGACTACCAGATCGGCGAGATCGCGGTGTACGCCGTCGTGCTCGGCGGGCTCAGCCTGCTCACCGGGCTCAACGGTCAGTTCTCCCTCGGCCACGGCGCCTTCATGATCATCGGCGCCTACACGCTCGCCCTGCTGCAGCTCCATGCGCACGTCGGGCTCGTCGGCGAGCTCGTGCTCGCGACCGGGGTCGCCGCCGCCGCCGGCATCGTCGTCGGCATTCCCGCCGCCCGGCTCAGCGCTCCCTACCTGGCGGGCGTCACGCTCATGCTCGCCCTCGGCCTGCCACAGCTTTCCGCTCAGTACGGGTCGGTGTTCGGCGGCGAGCAAGGGCTCACGACCACACCGCCGGTCGCCCCCGGCACGATCAGCTCGGAGCAGTGGCTCGCGTGGATCGAGATCCTCTGCGCGCTCGTCGTCCTCGTGCTCTTGGCGAACCTGGTCCGCAGCAGGTTCGGGCGGGCCTTCCGGGCGGTCCGCGACGACGAGGTCGCAGCCGCGGTGAGCGGCATCCACGTGGCCCGGACCAAGGTCCTTGCGTTCGCCGTCAGCGCAGGATGCGCCGGGCTCGGGGGCGCGCTCCTCGTCCTTTCGACCGGTGTCGTGAACATCGGCGAATTCCCGCTTTCCCTGTCGATCGCACTTCTCGCCGCCATGGTCCTCGGGGGGGCAGGCTCCCTGGTCGGCGTCTGGTGGGGGGCGGTCGCCCTCGTGTACATGCCGACATGGAGCACGTCGCTGTCCCAACGCCTTTCTCTCGGGGCATCGACCGCGGCGTACCTGTCGGACGCCTTCTTCGGCGCGGTGCTCATCGTGGCAATGCTCGTCGCGCCGAGCGGCATCCAAGGCGGCCTGCGATGGATCGGCCAACGGCTGAGGAAGGTGATCGTCGAATCGTCGCTCGTGAGCGGCGTCGGGGACCGCCCGTCCGCTGTCGCCACCGACCCGCGAGCAGCGAGCGCCGAGCGCGCGTCGACCGTGGCGGGCGAGCGACGGGGACTTCCCCCTGGCACAACACCCCACGGTCAGCTGGACCTGGAGACGAAAGAGAGGAGCAGACCATGACACTTCGACGTCACCGGCCGGTGCTGAGCCGGTCGGTGGTGAGCCGGTCGGTGGTGAGCCGGTCGGTGGTGAGCCGGTCGGTGCTGAGCCGGTCGGTGGTGAGCCGGTCGGTGGTGACGGTTGGCGCGGCGTTCAGCCTGCTGCTCGCCGCGATCGGCATGTCCGTCGCCGGCGACGCCGGGGCTGCATCGACCACAGGCGTCACCAAGAAGCAGATCACGATCGGTGCCACCGTCCCGTTGACCGGTCCGGCAGCACCGGGCTACAGCGAGATCGCCCCGGCGATGAACGCGCTGTTCAAATGGGTCAACGCCCACGGCGGCGTCTACGGGCGCAAGATCAAGTACATCTACCTGAACGACAAGTACGACCCGACGACAACGGCGACGCTCACGCGCAAGCTGGTGCTCACAGACCACATCTTCGCCGACGTCGGCTCCCTCGGGACGCCGACGAACCTCGCGGTCCAAAAGTACCTCAACTCGGAAAAGGTGCCGCACCTCTTCATCGAATCGGGGTGCAATTGCTGGAGCACACCCAAGTACCCCCTGACGACCGGCTGGGAGCCCCCGTACACCGTCACAGGCAAGATCCTCGGCTACTACGTGAAGTCCCACTTCAAGGGAGAGAAGATCGGAGAGCTCTTCCAGGACACAGAGTTCGGGCAGGACGTCATGAAGGGCTTCAACATGGAGGTGCCGAAGTCGGCGGTCGTGAGCAAGCAGTCATACGACGTGACAACGCTCTCGGGGGCCCTGTCGTCCCAGATGTCCGCCCTGAAGGCCGCCGGCGCGCAAGTGGTCGTGCTGGCGACGATCCCCGCGGCGACCGCCCTCGCCATGCTGCCCGCCTTCGCGATCGGCTTCACGCCGCAGTACGTGGTGGACAACGTCGGTGCCGACGCACCGACCGTCGGGCCGCTGTTGTCGTCGTTCACCACAGCCGCCACCCACACAAAGAAGATCGCGGCCGCAGCGACGGGGCTGATGAACGGCATGATCACCGATCTCTACCAACCGCCCGAGGGCACATCGTCGAACCCGTGGATCAAGGTGGAGAAGCAGATCCTGAAGAAGTACACACGGACACTGTGGGCCACGCACGGACTCGACGGGAACACGGAGTACGGCATCGCGCTCGCCTACACCTTCGTGGAGGCGCTCAAGGCCGCGGGCAAGAACCTCACCCGGACAAGCCTCATGAAGGCGCTCGACACGAAGGCGAAGACGTTCAAGACCCCCGGCTTCGTGCCGCTCAAGTACACGAAGAAGGTGCACTTCGGCTACGAAGGCGCCGAGGTGGTGCAGTTCACGACGAAGGCCGGGACCTTCGCCACGCCCGCGGGTACCTGGCCGGGCACCAAGGTGCTGAGCCCCGTCTTCGTCACCACACCCGGACACGGTCCCGTGAAGGTGTACCACGGCAAGGAGCCCGCGGTTCCAAAGATCCTGCGAAAGGAGGCTTGACCGGCGGTCCCGCGTTGGCGCGCTGGGGACTGCACTCCCGTGGCGCCGGTGGTGCACGAGGTGGCGCCGGCGCCACGGAGGCCCCGTCCGATTCCCGCCAGACGCCGTGAACCGGGCGGCGCGACGATGACCCCGTGGTGGAGGACTTCGAGCGCTGCTACCAAGCCGTGCGGTCGCGCGACCCGCGGTTCGACGGGTGGTTCTTCACC
>JAJZMN010000134.1 GCA_021850345.1 Actinomycetes bacterium
GGGGTGGACGCCGTACGAACGAGCCCATGCGGCGAGCTTCACGTGCCGAAGCGTACACCTGTTCGCTCACATTTGTGGGATGCTGGAGAACTGTTCGTAACCCTACCGGCTGGAGGTCGTGAAGGACTGCATCACCGTCAGCGGCACGGTCGCCTCCGTCCGCCACGAGGACGACGGGGACATCCACATCAACCTCGCGCTCCCCGCGACAGAGCGACACCTCTTGAACCAAGCCAACATCAGCGAGGAGGACGGCGACCTCGTCACCGAAATCGTCCCCGCCGACCAGCCGGGCTGCACGCCCGGACAGCCTCCGCCGCTGCCGTCGAGCGCGTACCGGACACCTGGCTACACATACGGCACGTGCACCGGTGCCGACATCACGGCGCCCGCCGTCGGGGAGCGGGTCACGGTCACCGGTCCGTACGTGCTCGACAAGGACCACGGCTGGATGGAGGTCCATCCGGTCTGGGCCATCGCACCAGGCAACGCGCCGGCAGCCTCCGGGTCCGCGCATGCTCCTGCGCCGACGCTCACCCATTGGTCCGAGGTCAACACCAAGACCACGTCGACGCTCGCGCGCGTCGCCGTTTCCTACAAGCAGCGTCCGGCGACAGTCACGAGGTGCAGGCGGCTGCTTCACGCCGTGAAAGGAGCGCAACGGTCCCCGAGGCCACCGGGGGCACGTTCGGCATGGCGCAAGGCGCTGAAGAACCTCCGCCGCGCTGCGTCCGCCGGGTGCGGAGGCAGGGCGGGCACAGTGCACGTCCGGCTGCATGTCGGCCTGCGCGCGCTCGTGCGCTTCGCCCGGTTCCTCGCCCGGCACGGCGTCCACCTCGGGGCGACGATGCTCGCGGTCCTGGTCGTCCGAAAGGCTTCCGGCGGCCGGCACTCGACTCGTCATAGCGCTGCGACGCAACCGCCTGTGATCGCCTCGCCTGCGACGACCACGCCGGCGCCTCCTTCGACCGCACCGGCACCTCCTTCGACCGCACAAGCTCCTCCATCAACCGCAGCACCGCCGCCGCCGACCACGACGGCTCCGCCCCCGCCGACGACCACGATCGCCGCGCCGCCTCCCACCACGGCCGGAGCGTGGTGCACCGCCAGCGCTGCCCCTGCCAATGACGGCTACGCGGGTGACTACGACGTGTTCGTGCATTCGAACCAGCCGTACACGGAGGCAACGGCGTCAGACGCGACCGACACCTACAGTTACGAGACCAACGCCACAGGCTACGCGGACATCTTCTTGTGGACACAGTTCGCGGGTGAGCACATCACCGTGACCGTCGGCGCGGCAAGCTGCTCGACGTCCGCGTAACGACCGGCGCATTGTCCGGTCACGCTCGGACCTACTCCTCGTCGAGCTCGCCAAGGCTGTCGAGCATGATGCGACGGCCCGGCACCGTGTCGTCGAATCGCAGTGCCTTCACGAGACGCACGACCGTGCCGACCTCGGGGCGAGACTCCAAGCGCACCTGGTCGACGAGCGCGCGCATGAGCGCGACGCCGCGGCCGTGCTCGGCGTCGAGCGCGGCCATCTCCTCGCCGAGGCCCCGGTGGTCGAACCCCCTCCCCCGGTCGGTCACCCGCAGCTCGGCATTGACGGGACCGATCGTCACCGCCACCTCGTAGCGGTCGCCGGCACCGGAGTGCTCCACCACGTTGGCGCTGGCCTCCGACAGTGCGAGCTCGACCTCGTGGGCATCCTCGGGGAGGACAGCGCCTTCCTTGAGCGCGGCCCGGGTCAGGTGGCGGGCGACCGGCACCGTCAAACGGTCTCGTGGAAGAAGGAGCGAAAGGGTCACCCGAAACCCTCGGGTGACCTTCCCTTCCGCCACCTGCGGGGGGACAGGTGTGCCGGCCGGCGGCCAGCGGTAGCGGTGGGACGTCGTGCGTCCGGTCGGCGGTCCGACGTCGAGCACCAGCCGGCACTGGTGGTCACCCATGGCGATCCGTTCGTCCAGGACCACTTCGGCCGATCCGGCGAGCCGGGCGCCGAGCCCGCCCGCCAACGCCGACGTGAACCGGCAGAGGTCCGGCGGCGGCGCCGTGCCAAAGGGACAGCGCCGGCACCCAAGGACCGCACGGCTCGCTTCGAGGTGGACCGCCTCGAATTCACCCCCGAGGCTCCGCTCGGCCGCCACGAAGGCACTGACCGCTGTCTTCAATTCCTCCAGGTCGCCGTGAACGGGGGCCACCCGGGCGGCAAGGGTCGCGCCCGCCCTGGCCGCCGCCGCGTCGAGGCCCCATCCCGACGCGACATCACGTGCGATGTGGACACCTACCCCGGACGGGTAGCCCTCCGGCAGCCCGCCCGGGTCGGCCGGCACCGGGTCGAGTTGGGACTCGGGAGCCCGTGCCAAGCCGAGCTCGACGCCGACGCTGGGACGCTCGCCGAGGTCGGCGAGGAGGCGTGCAGCTTCGAGGTGGGCCACCGTGACGCCCGGGGCGACGAGGGTTCCCGGGAGCGCAGCGAGCGGGCCGGGAAGCGCGCGGACGTCCAGCTTGGGCGCCCGATCCTCCCAGTCGAGGCTCACCCAGATCCGCGGGCCGGGAGGGTCCGCCAGCAAGGACGCGACGACGGGCCTCGCAAGCTCGACGACGATCGGGTCGAGGACGTGGCGGGCCAGGTGGGCGCAGATCTCCTCCTCCGCCATCGCCTTCGCAGCGAGCACCTCGGTGTCGACACACCAGTCCATGGGCTGCAAATACCCGGGAAAGCCCTGTTGACGCAGCCGGCGGTGTCAGGTGTCCTGGTGCTCGCCGCTCCACCGAAGGAGCAGGAGCGATGCGTCGTCCCTCAGCTTGTGGGCGTTGTAGTCCAACACGTCGTCGACGAGGCGACGCAACACCTCGTCGGGCTGCGCGCCGGAGGCGGCATGATGCTCGAAGCGCTCGGCAAGGCGGTCGGTGCCGAATTCCTCCCCTTCCGCCGAACGGCCCTCGACCACGCCGTCGGTGAAGAAGAGGACGCAATCACCCGGTTCGAGCGCCTCGGCCGCCACTTCCCGACTCTCCCCGCCGAGTCCGAGCGGGAGCGAGGGAACGCACGCGAGTTGGCGGACGACCCGGCGCTCTCGCAACAACATCGGGGACGGGTGCCCGGCGGTGGTCCACTCCAAGAGTCCTTCGCGAAGATCGAGGCGGGCGAAGGCGGCCGTCACGAAGGCCTCCCCGTGGTACTGATCGCCCACCGCCTTCTCGAGAGCGGCGTAGATGGCTGGAAGCGCCTCGCCTGCCCTGCGAGCGTGGCGGTACGCACCGACCGCGAGGGCGGTCATGAGCGTCGAATGCACGCCGTGGCCCATCCCGTCGAAGAGACCCGCGTGCAGGTGCGCGTCGTTCATCGCGTAGTCGAAGGCATCGCCCGCGATCTCATAGGCGGGCTCCAGGCGGCCGCTGGCGAGCGCACGGGCGCTCCTCACCGTCAAGGGCGGAAGGAGGTCCCACTGCATCCCGGCGGCAAGGGTCATGGTCTGTCGACGGCGGCGCAGGTGGAAGAGGTCCGTCGTTCGAGCGAAGCTGCGCACGAGAAGCCCGGCGAAGCGCCCGAGCCTGATGCAGTCCGCAAGCGCCTCTTCGTTCGCCTCGTCGAGGGTGAGGGCGACCACTCCGGTGCGTTCAGCACGTTCGACGAGGGGCACCCACACCCGGGCCCCCCCGTCGCGCTCAGCCGTGACCGCCTCGCCTGAGCGGAATGCCCGGCCGGCCATCGACCCCATGATGTCTGTCTCGACCGCATCCGCGTCGACCTGAATGCGCGCAAGGTCGATGTGCTGCTGCCGGAGGGCGAGCTGGAGGCGCGCCGCGCCGCCTGGACGCCGCCGCAGCTGCAGAACAAGACGCCCTGGGAAGAGATCTATCGCAGCATGGTCGGCCAGATGGGCACCGGCGCCTGCCTGGAACCGGCGACGCTGTATCTGAACATCCTGGAGACTCGCGGCGAGAGCCGCAACAATCAC
>JAJZMN010000019.1 GCA_021850345.1 Actinomycetes bacterium
TGAGGCAACCCGGGATCTTCAGGTTTCCGACGAAGGTCCCTCGTCCGGTGAGGAGATCCGGATCCTCCACCCGCAGGACGCGATTGCCGAGCAGCGATCCGGGCATGCCGCGGAGCCTACAAGGGGGCTACGAGCGGTCCATTCGTCTACGACCGTCGTCCCGGGCGCCGGTATCGGGCGACGTAGTCCGGCACGGCCGGCATCTCGTGGCCGCGGTCGTCGGGCACGGGCTCTCCGGTCACGAAAGCGAGCGGAACATGGCCCGCCCAGATCCCGCCGGTCTCGACGCCCTGTGGGTCGTCCTTCGGCCCGCCGGTTCGGATCTTCGCCGACGCCTCGCCGATCGAGATCCGCACGACCCGCGTCGCGCGCAACTCCTTCTCGTCGGCGCGGCGGGCCTCCGCGCTGCGGCCCGGGACGATGTGCTCTACGACCGCATCCAGCGCCGCACGCTTCTCCGCCCGGTCCCGTACCTCTTCGGCGGTGCCGTACAGGACGACGGAGCGGTAGTTGATCGAGTGGTGGAAGGCGGCGCGTGCGAGGACGAGCCCGTCCACGAGCGTCACGACCAGGCAGACGGGACGGCCGGTGCCGATCGTCCGCAGGGCGTGGTTCGCGGCCGCTCCGTGGAGGTAGACGGCGTCGCCGACCCCCGCATACCCGGTGGGGACGACGGCAGGCCCCCTCGTCGGTGCAGAAGCCGACGTGACAGACGAACCCCTCGTCGAGAATCGCCTCGATCGTCTCGCGGTCGTACGCACCGCGCTCGGGCAGCCGGCGGACCTTCGAGCGTCGACCGCGACGCCAGGCGCTCCCTCCCGTGGTCATGCCATCCGTCCCCTCGCGCGTGCCGCGCTCCTGCGGCTTCGTACGGGGTGCCACGATAGGGCGCGCCCGCAGACGGAGCGGAAGCTGGGAGGGACATGCAGCTCGCCAGCAAGGTGGTGGCGGTGACGGGCGGGGCGAGCGGCATCGGCAAGGCGCTCTGCGAGCGGTTCGCGTCGGAGGGGGCGGCAGCGGTGGCGGTCGCGGACCTCGACGGGCGCGGCGCGGCCGTGGTGGCCGCAACGCTCGGCGCCTCGGGCACCCGGGCACTCGGGATGCGCTGCGACGTCGCGGAGGAGCCCGATGTCATCGCCCTCATCGAGCGCACCGAGTCGGAGCTCGGCCCCATCGACCTCTTCTGCTCCAACGCGGGGATCGCGATCGCCGGCGGTGCCGAGGTGCCCGACGACGACTGGCAGCGCATCTGGGCGGTCAACGTCATGGCCCACGTGTACGCGGCCCGGGCGCTCGTCCCCCGGATGAAGGCGCGCGGGGGCGGCTACCTGCTCACGACGGCCTCGGCCGCCGGGCTCCTCACCAACCTCGGATCTGCGCCCTACAGCGTGACCAAGCACGCGGCGGTCGCGCTTTCCGAGTGGCTCTCCATCACGCACGCCGCCGAGGGGATCAGGGTCTCGTGCCTGTGCCCGCAGGGCGTCCGCACCCCGATGCTCCTCGGTGGCCTGGAGGCGGGCGAGCCCTCGGCGTCCTCGGTCCTGGCGTCGGGAGCGATGATCGACCCCGAGATGGTCGCCGAGGCCGTCGTGCAGGCGCTCGCCGAGGAGCGCTTCCTCGTCCTGCCCCACCCAGAGGTGGCCACCTATGAACGCCACCGCGCCGGGGACCGCGAGCGGTGGCTCGCGGGGATGCGGCGGCTCTGGGCGGCGGTCCCGGCCCCGGCCCCGCCCACCGGCAGCCGCACGGGCACCGGCAGCGGCTCGGGCACCGGCAGCGGCTCGGGCACCGGCGGCGGCACGGGCACCGGCAGCGGCTCGGGCACGCGTCGCTAGCCTCGTCAGGTGACCGACGGCCCGTTCGACGACGTCCTCGCCTCCAACGCCGCGTCCGCGGAGCGGTACGTCTTCGGCGACCTGGAGGCGCCCGCCGCCAAGCACCTGTGCGTGCTCACCTGCATGGACTCGCGCATCGACCCCCTGCAGATGCTGGGGTTCACCCGAGGTGACGCCAAGATCCTGCGCAACGCCGGCGCCCGGGTCACCGACGAGGTCCTGCGCGACGTCGTCGTCGCCCACTACTTGCTCGGCGCGGCGCGATTCATGGTGGTGGCACACACCCGTTGCGCGATGGCATCGGGGACCGAGGCGTCGATCCACGAAGCGATCGCCGCCCGCGGCGGACCCGACACCCGCACGCTGCGCTTCCTCGCTACCGACGACCAGCAGGCAGCGCTCCGCGACGACGTCGAGCGGGTCCGCACCTTCCCCTTCCTCTCTCGGCTCACCGTCGGCGGCTTCGTCTACGAGCTCGAGACCGGCCGACTCCGACAGGTCTGCTGATCCCCCGGCAATCCGGAACAAACGCGTCCCCCGCGGGGTTGACGACCCTCGTCGCCGGTCGCCAGGAGCGACGGAGAGAGATCGAGGAGACCTGCCATGCCTGCAGTCACCGTGGACAACGTGCTCGCGCTGGCGCGCATCGGGACCCCGGACCCCGTGACGACCGAGATGCGGCCCGTCCGCCAAGTCACCACCGCTCCGCAGGGGCTCGAGGGGGAGGGCTTCCCCGTCCGACGAGCGTTCGCGGGCGTGGCTCTCGCGGACCTCGACCCCTTCGTCCACATGGACCAGATGGGCGAGGTCGAGTACGCACCGGGCGAGCCCAAGGGCACCCCGTGGCACCCCCACCGCGGCTTCGAGACGGTGACGTACATGATCGACGGGACCTTCCAGCACCAGGACTCGATCGGCGGTGGCGGCCTGATCACCAACGGCGCCACCCAGTGGATGACCGCAGGCGCGGGCATCTTGCACATCGAGCGGCCGCCCGAGGATCTCGTGGCCTCCGGAGGTCTGTTCCACGGGATCCAGCTTTGGGTGAACCTCCCCAAGCGGGACAAGTGGGTGCCGCCCCGCTACCAGGGCATCGAACCGCGCACAGCGACGCTGCTCTCCTCCCCCGACGGAGGCGCGCTGCTGCGGGTGATCGCCGGTGCGGTCGACGGCCACGGGGGTCCCGGCGTGACCTACACCCCGATCACGATGGTGCATGCGACGGTGAGCCCCGGCGCCCGCCTCGTCCTTCCGTGGCCGAAGCGGCTCAACGCGCTCGTCTACGTCCTCGCCGGCCACGGCACGGTCGGCAGTGACAGCCGGCCCGTCCACACCGGCCAGCTCGCGGTCTTCGGACCTGGCGAGGCGTTCGAGGTCTCGGCGGGCACCGCGCAGGACTCCTCGGCGACCGCCCTCGAGATCCTCGTCCTCGGCGGCGAGCCGATCCGTGAGCCCGTCGCCGCGTACGGCCCCTTCGTCATGAACACCAGGGAAGAGCTCGCCCAGGCCTTTGAGGACTTCCACGCCGGACGACTGGGATCGATCCCGGCCGAGCACATCGGCCACTGACCGCCCGGTCGGGCACTCCCGGTCGGGCACTCCCGGTCGGGCACTCCCGGTCGGGCACTCCCGGTCGCTCAGTCCCGGCCGCTCAGTCCCGGTCGCTCAGTCCCGGTCCGCTCGGCTCCGGTCGAGGAGGAAGGTCCCGGTCGCCCTGCTCACCAGGTGGCCCTCACCGTCGCGAAGGAAGGCCTCCGCAAACGCGACCTGGCGAGCCAACCGGGTGACCTCGCCGCGCAGGGCATAGCGCTCACCACGGGCGGCGGGGCGCATGGTCTCGGTCTTGAGCTCGAGCGTCGCGCGCGCCCTGTCCCCGGGCGCGAGCGCCGCGTTGACGGCGAAGTTCATGGCTGCGTCGAACAGGACCGCGTGCACCCCCGCCTGGACGGCACCGTGTGGGTTGCACGCCAGGGGCTCGGGCGAAAAGGCGCCCTCCACCCATCCGAGGTCCTCGCCGTCGACGCCGTAGGCGTCGAGGGAAGCACCGAGTTGGGCGAGAAGGGGCATCCCCCCGTCACCCAGCCAACGGTCCATGCTCCTCACCACGGGCTCTTCGGCCA
>JAJZMN010000231.1 GCA_021850345.1 Actinomycetes bacterium
ATGCACGAGGGAAGAAGGAAGGATGATTCGATGAGTGGGCCACTCGACGGGCTGGTTGCCGTGGTGACGGGCGCGGGCAGGGGTCTCGGGCGTGCCATTGCGAGCCGACTTGCCGACGACGGCGCGCGTGTCGTGGTGAACGACGTCGATCCGGATGGGTGCGCGGCGTCGGTGTCGCTGCTCGGCGACGCCGCGACGGCGTGCGCTGCCGACGTGAGCGAGCCCGACGGCGCGGCGAAGGTGATCGACCATGCACTCGAGCGCTTCGGCCGAGTGGACGTGCTCGTGAACAATGCCGCCCGCTTCTCGACAGTTCGGCATCAACCTTTCGGGGAGGTCGCCGTCGAGGAGTTCGACCGTATCCTGCAAGCGAACACCAGGGTCGTGCTGCTGCCGACCCAGCGCGCCGTGCCGCACATGGCATCGCAGGGCGGTGGGCGAGTCATCAACATCGCCTCGGGGTCGATCTTGGCGGGGACGCCAGGACTGCTCCCCTACGTGGCGTCCAAGGGTGCGGTGTTCGCCATGACGAGGGTACTGGCGACCGAGTGCGGCCCGCTGCACGTCACCGTGAACTCGGTCGCGCCGGGCCTCCTCGTGACGCCCGGCTCGCTCGACAACACCCCGGAGCCGGCGTTCGCGCACCAGCGCGCCATACGGCCACTCGGAAGGGATGGCCAGCCCGAGGACGTCGCATCGGCGGTCTCGTTCCTCGCGTCGCCCGCAAGCGGCTTCATCACGGGACAGATGCTCGTCGTGAACGGGGGCGCCCAGTACTACTGACCCACGCAAGTGGCAACGGAGCCACGCAACGTGGCAGTGCGGGATGCGATCCTGGTCGCACGAGCCCTACCGACGGTATGCTCGGAGAAAACTGCCAACCCCTGTAGGGAGTGTCATGGAGCGGAGTCTCGGAATCATCGACCATCTCGTCGAGCTGGGTTTCAGCCAGTACGAGGCGCGCGCCTACGTCGGCCTCCTCGAGGCGAGCGAGCCCACGACCGGCTACGCCCTGTCGAACCTGACCGGGGTGCCCCAGCCCAAGGTGTACGAGACCCTCCGGCGCCTGGCTCGAAAGGGCGTCGCCGTCATGTTGAACGGTGAGCCGGCTCGGTTCGTCGCCCTTCCGCCCTCCCAGCTCCTGGCCCAGCTCGACGCGGGGTTCCGTCGCCGGCTGGCCGATGCCGAGCTGGCGTTGTTGCGGATGCAGCCGACCGCCGGCGCCCACTACCGGGTGCTCGACACCTTGGACACGTGGACAGCGGTGGAAGGCGAGGCGGTGCGGCTGCTGGACGAGGCGGTCCGTCACGCGTACGTCTCGGTCAACTACGAGCACGCCCACGCGACCACCGACGCGATCGCGCGAGCCGATGCCCGGGGCGTGCGTATCGACCTGCTCACGTTTTCGGCAGAGGCGATGGACCTCGTGCACGGCCGGGCGGTGCGGCACGAGAGCACCGAAGGCGTGATCTATCGCCACCACCAGGCCCGTCACCTGGCCGTCGTCGCCGACAGCACGAAGGTGCTGTGGGCGCTGGCGCCCGACGGTGGGGCTTGGGACGCCGTCACCGCGGACGACGCGCTCCTCGCGGCGGCCATCAAGGGCTACGTCCGCCACGATCTCTATGTCCAGCAGATCGTGGCGGAATTCGGGCCCGCGCTCTCCACGCGCTACGGCCCCGCGCTCGAGCAGCTGGTCATGCCGTCCCCCGAAGGGGCGTCGGAGCCGCAGCGCGCGAGTGGTGTGCGGGGCAGGCGGCGCTCGGCCTGAGCGGCGCTCGCCGCGCAGGGCCGCCACGGCCGCGCAGGGAGCAGCGCAGGATCGCCAGGAGCCGCGCAGGGCCGCCAGGGAGCAGGGAGCAGCGTTGTCCGATAGTATCTACCACAGGAGTGGGGACGTCGGATGCGGCGTGGCGCGCCTCGTCGAGATGCTCGTCGGCGCCACAGTCGATGTCGTCACCGTCGATGTCGTCACCGTCGACGCCAGGAGGAGGGCAGAGCGTGCTTGACGGCGTGGTCCCATTTCCAGCCGATGTGGCCCGGCGCTACCGGGAGAAGGGGTACTGGGAGGACCGGTCCCTGATCGACGTGTTCGGCGAGGTGTTCGACCGGTACGCCGACCGGGTGGCGCTCATCGACGACGAGACGACCGTGACGTACCGCGAGCTGGACGAGCGATCGAGGCTCCTTGCGCGCCACCTCGTCGATCTCGGGATCAAGCCCTTGGACCGCATGGTGGTCCAGCTGCCCAACACCGTGCAGTTCGCATACTTGTACTTCGCCCTTCAGCGCGTGGGCGCCATCCCGATCCTCGCGCTCTCGGTCCATCGCCGGCGGGAAGTGGAGCAGTTCGTCACGCTGGCGGACGCACGCGCGTGTGCGGTGCCCGCCCACGTGCGCGACTTCGACTTCGTCGACATGGTCAAGGCCATCATGGCCGATCATGCGGGGCTCGATCTGTGCCTTGTGCAGGGGATGGACCCAGAAGCCGAAGCGGGACCTTTCGTCTCGCTCGACGCGCTGTTGGAACGAGAGCCGTCGACGCCCGAGAGCGCGTTGAAGGACATCACCATCGATCCGGAGGATCCCGCGGTCTTCCTGCTGTCCGGGGGGACCACGGGGATCCCGAAGCTCATCCCCCGCACCCACAACGACTACGTCTACAACTCGAAGCTGGCTGCCTCGGTCTGTGACATCCGAGACGGGGACGTCTTGTTGCTGGTGCTCCCCATCGAGCACAACCTGCCGCTGGCCTGCCCAGGCATGCAAGGCTTCCTCTTGAAGGGAGCGACCGCGGTGCTGTCCACGTCGACGAGGCCGAAGGACGTGTTCGAACGCGTCCAGCGCCACCGCGTCACCCACGTCCACGTGGTCCCCGCGCTGCTCATCCGCTGGATCAACGATCCCTCCGCCTCCGAGTACGACCTCTCGTCGCTGCACATCGTCCAAAGCGGCGGCCAGCGCCTCCAGCCCGAGGTTCGCCAGAAGGCGCAGGCACTCTTGCCGGGCTGTTTCATCCAGGAGAACTTCGGTATGGCCGAAGGGCTCATCATGTTCGTCCGCATCGACGACCCCGACAAGGTGCGCCGGGAGACCTGCGGACGCCCGGTGTGCGAGGACGACGAGGTGTACCTGATCGACGAAGACGGCGTACCGGTGCGACAGGGCGAGGTCGGCGAGCTCGTCGTGCGAGGTCCGTACACCTTGCGCGGCTACTTCCGCAGCCCCGAGTACAACGCCCGAGCGTTCACGCCCGACGGCTTCTACCGCTCGGGGGATCTCCTGCGCATGGACGACACCGGCAACTACATCGTGGAGGGTCGCCGCAAGGACCTCATCAATCGGGGCGGCGAGAAGATCAGCGCCGAGGAGGTGGAGAACCTGATCCTGGCGCATCCGAGCGTCCTGAACGTGGCCTGCGTTCCCTACCCCGACGAGGTGCTGGGTGAGCGGATGTGCGCGTGTGTCGTCACCAAGGAGGGCGCGTCCATCGACTTCGACGAGCTCGTCGACTTCCTCGAGAAGATGGAGATCGCCAAGTTCAAGCTCCCCGAGCGCCTCGAGGTCCTCGACGACCTGCCACTGTCGGGATTCGGAAAGGTCTCGAAGAAGGACCTGACGGCGATGCTGGTGCAGACCTCGCGCTGAGCGAGTGCCGTCGCGCCGAGCGGCGGCGCGCGTCGCGCTCAGGGCACGGCTGCTCCGAGAGGGCCCAATGCCCCATGGGCTGCTGCCTGTCCTGCGAGACGACCGGTGACGAGTGCCGTCGCGAGCCCGCCCGCGTAGCTGCGCCCGCTCACTCCGCCGACGTCGGCGCCGCACGCGTAGAGGCCGGCGAGCACTGAAGGTCGATAGTCGGACGGATCGGTGACGTGACGTGCCAGTGGTG
>JAJZMN010000217.1 GCA_021850345.1 Actinomycetes bacterium
ACCGACTGACCCGCAGCGCCTGTGCCCGCTCCCGGTGACCGGCCTGGCGCGTCAGCCGGCGCCGGCCTCAGGCTCATGGCCCTCGTCGTCGAGCACCCGGGACGCGAGTTCGTCGAGCACCCGGGACTCGAGCTGCGGCTCACCGTCGAAGGTGACCTGGACGTGCTGTTCGGGCCGGCGACGGTTCTGGTGTGCCTGCGCCGCCATCGAGCGCTGGTCGGCCTCGGTGAGCGGCGGCTGCACGATCGCTCGCGGCCAGAGACGGCGGGCGAGCACGACGTTGACCTCTGCCGAGTAGACGGTGAGCTCCGCGGCGAAGTAGAGCCAGGCGAAGAGGCCGAGCACGATGGCGAAGAGGCCGTAGATCGCGCTCTCGTCGCGCAGGTAGTGGCCGACGATCAGCTCGCCTGCGGCGAGCAGACACGTCCAGACGACACCCGCGAAGACCGCGCCGGGGACAAGACGCCGCCAGCCGACCCCGCCGGGGGTGAGGACACGGAAGGCGACGAGGTACTCCGCGCTGTTCACAACCGCCGAGCCGATCTCGCTCACCACCGCTACCGGGGGCGTCGCATGGACAAGGGTGACGAGCGTGGTGAGCCCCGTCGACACGAGCAATCCGGTGCCCAGCACGCCGAGGAACGCCAGCGCACGCACGAGCCGCTTGGGATAGTTGGGACGCTGCGTTCCCGGCAGGTTCCACACCTGCATCATGGCGAAGATGCCGTTCTCGGCGAGCGTGAGCGAGCCCCAAAGCATGCCGGTGACCCCGATTCCGATCGCGATGACGCTCCGATTGTCGATGGAGGTGATGTTCTTTCGCAGATCTGTCCCGACGATTGGGAACTGCTTCAGCGCGGAGTGCACCACGTCGTGGTGAAGGACCGAATGGCGGCCGACGATGAGCCCGAGGACCGTGACGAGCAATAGCAGCAGGGGGAAGACCGTCCCGAAGAGCGAGTGCGCGATCGTCGAGGTGAGCGACCCTGCGTTGTCGTCGCCGTACTTCTTGATGACCCCGAAGACGAAGCCGGGCACCGTGTGGCGTTGCTGGAAGGAGTCGACGCGCCGGATCTGGCGTTCGACGGAGTTCATGCGTGAACCATTCCCTCGGCCCTGGGGCGCCATGCAAGGGCCGTTCACGTCGGCGAGCGAGCGTGCTGTTCAGTGCCGGGTGCGCAACTCGAACCAGACGCACTTGCCCGTCGTGCCCGACGCCGGTACGACACCCCAGGCGTCGGCGAGGGCTTCGACGATACGCAAGCCGCGGCCTCGTACGTCGGTCGGCCCCGGGTCGCGCCTGGCCGGCATGCCCGCGCCGTGGTCGCCGACGGTGATGCGAACCCCGTCGTCGAGCGTCTCCACCTTGACGACGTAGTCGGTCGCGCCATGGAGCGCCGCGTTCGTCGCGAGCTCGGAGACGACGAGACAGGCGACGTCGCAGAGATGCGAGTACGCCGGGGCCGTGGCACGTTCGACGAAGCGTCGTGCCGCCGCGATCGACGCGGGGGTCGGCGGGAGGGTCAGCTCGTCCATCGCAGCTCCAAGAGGGCGATGTCGTCACGGGCATCATCTCCCGTGAGGGCCCGCACCACCTCGTCGAGCGTGTCGCTGCCGGTGTCGTCGAGGCCGATGACCGTCTGGCGCAGGCGCTCGAGGCCGACGTCGAGGTGCTCGCCGCACCGCTCCACGAGCCCGTCGGTGTAGGCGAGCAGCCGCGCCCTTGGTGGCAACGAGACGGTCACCGGGTCGTAGGAGTCCGTTCTCGAGACCCCGATCGGCGAGCCGGAACGGGTCTCGATGAACATCGCCTTCCGTTCGCCGCCGCCGTCCCATACGAGGAGCGGTGGGAGATGGCCCGCGCTCACGAGCGTCGCCTCGCGCCTCGAGACGTCGAGCTGGCCGAGGAGGACGGTCGCGAAATGCCCGTCGCGCGCGATGTCGAGGAGCGACGTGAGCTTGCCGAGGATCGTCGGCGCGCTGTCGCCCTGCGCCGCGTACGCGCGGATCGCGAAGTGCAACGAGGCCATCGCGTTCGCCGCCGGGATGCCGTGTCCCGAGACATCGCCGACCGTGAAGACCAGGTGTCGCTCGCCGCAGCGGATCACGTCGTACCAGTCGCCGCCGATGTCGGCCGTGGGATCCCCCGGGACGTAGCGTGCCGCGAGCGCGAGGCCCTCGACGGTGGGCAGGGCCTGTGGCAGGAGCGCTTGCTGGAGGCTCTGGGCGATGGTGCGCTGTTCGGAGTACAGGCGGTGGTTCTCCTGCGCGAGCCGTTCGGCAAGGCGGCGGCGGCGGGCGAGCCACTCGGTGGCCAGCACCGCGCCCACGACGAGCATCGTGCCCGTCACCGCGATGATCCATGGGAGGAGGGGCAGCACACCGCCGCCGAGCGGCGCCGTCGGCGAGTCGACGAAGAGCAGGCTCGACTGCCCGAAGGGGATGACGGCCGAGCCGGTCACCCCCGTCGACGGGAACGGGGTGGTGGCCGTGAGCAGCGCCCGGGCCGTCGGTCGCTTTCCCAGATAGATCGCGTCGCTCAGGTTCTGGAACGCCGATGTGGTGGGCGCCGTTGCGCGATGCGACGGTGAGATGGGGAGCTCGCCATAGGCGACGTAGCGCGGGGACGTGCCGACACCCTCCTCCGCGACGGCGATCTGTGGATGCGGGCCAGTGAGGATGCCCTTGACTGCCATCGACCTCGGCGCGTCGATCGTGGCGAAGAACGATGCAAGGCGCCCGGGCTCGGTGGCGAGCGCCGGCTGGCGGCCGAGGGCGAGCACCTCACGTGCCCCGCCCGCCGTCTCGCGCCATACCGAGAAGGAGTCGAAGAGTGGATGCTGCGCATTGGTGCCCGTACCGACTTCGGGCGCCAGATAGCGGGCGACGTCGGCGGGGGAGCCGCCCGCGTCCATGACGGCGACCGCGGTCTCGAGCGGCTGCTCGACGGTCGGGACGACCTCGCCCAACACGAGCGCGGCGTCGCGGGTCTGCACCCCGAGGAGGTGCGCTTGGGTGTGGGAGTTCACGACACCCGTGACCCACGCGAGCGCCCCGACGATCACGACCCCCGCGATCGCCACGATCACGCTCGCCGTATGCAGGTGCCGGGCGGTCGCACCGGCGGGCGGCGCGGCGTCAGGAACTCCCGCGGCGGCCGGGAGTGTCGCATCGGAGGACGGAGGCGGCTGGCCCACGGGGGGAGCGGGGGTTGCCGGAACACGCGTAATAGTTGCAGACACTACTAAAAGGGGTAGCGCACGGCGTGGCTGCTGCTGTGGGCCTGGTCGAGACTTCCGGTAGCGTCGAACCTCGTGGCGAGCGCACGAGCACTACCCCTGGACGTCGCGTACTACTCCATGGAGGTCGCGCTGGACGACACCGTGCCGACCTTCAGCGGCGGGCTCGGGGTCCTCGCCGGCGATCACCTCCGGGCAGCTGCTGACAGGGGACTGCGCATTGCAGGCGTGACGCTGTTGTACGCGCACGGCTTCTTCCGCCAGCGCCTCGTCGACGGCGAGCAGACCGAGGCCCCCGTGGAGTGGTCGCCCTCCGCGCACCTCGACGCGCTCGACGAGCAGGTGACCGTCGTCGTGTCGGGGCGTCGTGTGCGAGTGCGTGCCTGGCGCGCGATGCTCCACGGCGCCGGTGGGCACGAGGTGCCGGTGTACTTTCTCGACACCGCGCTCGAGGAGAACGCTCCGGAGGACCGCGCGATCACCGATCACCTCTATGCAAGCGACCCCCACGAGCGGCTCCGCCAGGAGGCGGTGCTCGGGTTCGGCGGGCCGCTGCTCCTCGAGGCACTCGGCCACGGAACGATTCGGGTGCACCACTTGAACGAGGGCCACGGCGCGCTCGTCCCCGTGGGTCTCCTCGCTCGTCGTCGGGGCGCGGCGGACACCAGTGCCTACGGCAGTGCGCTCGAGGGCGCGAGCGGCGTAGACCTCGACGCCGTGCGGACTTCGTGCGTGTTCACGACGCACACGCCAGTGCCGGCTGGCCACGACCGGTTCGATCCTGGTGTCGCGGCGCAGGTGCTCGGCTCATCCCTCGTCGGCTCGCTCGGCGCCCTCGGCTGTCTCGAGGCCGACGGCACGCTGAACATGACCGTGCTCGGCATGCGGACGGCGTGCAGCGTGAACGGCGTCTCGGCGATGCACCGGCGCGTCACCGAAGCGATGTTCCCGGGCCACACGGTCATGTCGATCACCAACGGGGTGCACGCCGCCACCTGGGCAGCCCCGGCGACGGCCGCCATGTTCGACCGGTACCTTCCTGGCTGGCGCCTCGACAGCCAGCAGCTGCGGTACGCCGCGATCGAGCTCCCCCTCGATGCCCTTGCTGGCGCGCACGCCGAGAACAAGCAGGCACTGTGTGCTGCGGTCCACGCGCGCACGGGCGTCGACGTCCGCACGGACGCGCTGGTCGTCGGCATCGCTCGTCGGTTCGCCGCATACAAGCGCAACGACCTCGTCCTCTCGGACCTCGAGCGCCTCACGACGATCGCGGAGGCCGGGCCGGTGCAGATCGTGTTCGCCGGCAAGGCGCACCCCGGCGACAGCCATGCCAAGGACATGATCCGCCACGTGGCGGCGCTGACCGGCGATCACCGAAACGGCGTCCGCGTCGCGTTCGTCGAAGACTACGGCATGGCACTGGGCCGCCTGCTGTGCGCGGGGAGCGACGTCTGGCTGAACACGCCGATCCCGCCGAACGAGGCATCGGGGACGAGCGGGATGAAGGCGGCGCTGAACGGTGTGCCGAGCTTGAGCACCCTGGACGGCTGGTGGGCCGAGGGCGGCATCGACGGGCTCACCGGATGGACCATCGTGGACGCCGCAGGGCCGGATGCAGCGAACCGGCTGTACGACGCGCTGGAAGAGGTCGTCGTCCCGACGTACTACAAGGACCGGGAGGCGCTGGTTGCCATGGGCCGGCAGGCGATCGCGTTGAACGGATCGTTCTTCTCCGCCGACCGCATGGTCGACGAGTACTGCCGACGCGCGTACGGCTCCTGGCTCGACGCGCGCTGAGCCCCTTCCCGTGCGGACCCTCCCACTGCGGCCGTCCTCCCGCGGCCCGCTTCGAGTGCGGCACCAGGGCTAGAGCTGGGCTAGAGCGAGTGCGCTGTGGCTGACGACATCGAGGTGTGGCCGGGGCGGGCCTACCCCCTGGGCGCGACGTACGACGGGGCGGGGACGAACTTCTCGCTCTTCTCGGAGGTCGCAGACGGAGTGGAGCTCTGCCTCTTCGACCAAGAGAGCGCCGAGCGGCGCGTGCAGCTGGAGGAGGTCGACGCCCACTGCTGGCACGCCTACCTTCCGGGTGTCGGCCCCGGGCAGCGCTACGGCTACAGGGTGCACGGTCCGTGGGACCCTGGGAACGGTCTGCGTTGCAACCCGCAGAAGCTGCTGATCGACCCGTACGCGAAGGCGATCTCGGGCATCGTGGACTGGGACCCCGCCTGCTTCGGCTACACGATGGGCGACGAGGACTCGCGAAACGACCAGGACAGTGGCCCGCATGTCCCCAAGAGCGTCGTCCACAGTCCCTACTTCGACTGGGGGAACGACCGGCCACCCTCGACGCCTCTGCACGACAGCGTCATCTACGAGATGCACGTGAAGGGGTTCACCGCTCGGCATCCCGAGGTCCCCGAACCGCTCCGGGGCACCTACGGCGGGCTGGCACACCCCGCGGCCGTCGACCACCTGAGGAGCCTCGGTGTCACTGCGGTCGAGCTCCTTCCCGTCCACCAGTTCGTGCACGACGCGCACCTCGTCGAGCGCGGGCTGCGCAACTACTGGGGCTACAACTCGATCGGCTTCTTCGCCCCGCACAACGAGTACGCCACCGGCGACCTCGGCGAGCAGGTGCAGGAGTTCAAGGCGATGGTCCGTGCCCTGCACGAGGCGGGGATCGAGGTGCTGCTCGACGTCGTCTACAACCACACCGCCGAGGGGAACCACCTCGGGCCCGTCCTGTCGTTCAAAGGGATCGACAACCGCGCGTACTACCGGCTGGTGCCCGACGACCCTCGGCACTACTACGACACGACGGGGACCGGGAACAGCCTGAACGTCAGGCACCCGCACAGCCTGCAGCTCGTCATGGACTCGCTGCGTTACTGGGTCACCGAGATGCACGTGGACGGCTTCCGCTTCGACCTCGCCGCGACGCTCGCCCGCCAGTTCCACGAGGTGGATCGCCTGTCCGCGTTCTTCGACTTGATCCAACAAGATCCGGTGGTGAGCCAGGTCAAGCTCATCGCGGAGCCCTGGGACGTCGGCGATGGCGGCTATCAGGTAGGGAACTTCCCGCCGGTGTGGTCCGAGTGGAACGGCAAGTTTCGCGACACGGTGCGCGACTTCTGGCGAGGCGAGCCCGCGACGCTGCCCGAGCTCGCCTCGCGTCTGACCGGCAGCTCGGACCTCTACCAGTCGGACTCGCGCCGTCCCGTGGCCAGCGTCAACTTCGTCACGGCGCACGACGGCTTCACCCTCGCCGACCTGGTCTCCTACGACCACAAGCACAACGAGGCGAACGGCGAGGACAACCGCGACGGTGAGAGCTGCAACCGGTCATGGAACTGCGGCGTGGAGGGCCCGACGGACGATGCCGACGTGCTTGCCTGCCGGGCCCGCCAGCAGCGGAACCTCCTCGCCACGCTCTTGTTCTCCCAGGGGGTGCCAATGCTGCTCGGCGGAGACGAGATCGGTCGGACCCAGCGAGGCAACAACAACGCGTACTGCCAGGACAACGAGCTCTCTTGGTTCGACTGGGGCCGTGCGGACGAGGCGCTCGGTGACTTCGTGCGCCGGTTGATCGAGCTGCGAAGGACGCATCCGGTCTTCCGCCGACGCCGGTGGTTCCAGGGCCGTCCGATCCGGGGGGCGCTCGATATCGCCTGGTACCGCCCCGACGGCGAAGAGATGGACGACGCCGACTGGGATGCCGACTTCGCGCGGTCGGTCGCGGTGCTCTTGAACGGCGACGCGATCGCCGAGCGAGACGATCGCGGACGTCGGATCACCGACGACTGGTTCCTGCTGGTCCTGAACGCCCACGATCAACAGATCGATTGGACCCTGCCTGCGCACGGGGTGTCGCGCTGGCAGGTGGTCCTGGCGACCGCCGACGAGGGTGCGTTCGAGGTGCTGCTCGACGCCGGCAAGGCGACCTCCGTGCCCGCCCGTTCCTTCAGCGTGCTGCGCGCCGTAGAGCTCGCCACGGTCACCGAGTGATCGACGCCGCACCCATTCGTGCGTGGGACAATCGCTGCATGGTCGACGTCGTGGGCGAGAAGCGGCGTGCAGCCGAGGCGGCGGCCTCGCTCGTCGAAGCCGGCATGTCGGTGGGGCTCGGGACCGGGTCGACCGTGGCCGAGCTGCTGGTGGTGCTCGCGGCACGGCGCCTCGAGATCCGCTGCGTGGCCACCTCCTTTGAGACCGAGGCCGCGGCCATGGCGCTGGGGCTCGCCGTTGCGCCCTTCGGCGCGATCGAGCGCCTCGACCTCGCCATCGACGGCGCCGACCAGGTGGCGCCCGACGGGTGGCTCGTGAAAGGCGGCGGCGCCGCGCACACGCGCGAGAAGGTCGTCGCAGCGGCTGCGGACCGCTTCGTCGTCGTCGTGGACTCGACCAAGCCGGTCCCGGCGCTCCGTCCGCCGGTGCCGCTCGAGCTCTTGGAGTTCGGTCACGCGTCGACGCTGCGCCGACTCGAGGCGATCGGGCCGGTACGGCGCCGAGCGGTCGGCCCGAGCCCCGACGGCGGGGTGATCTGCGACTACCTCGGCCCCGTGGACGACGCCGTCGGCTTGGCAGCCGCGCTCGGCGCGGTCCCCGGCGTCGTCGAGCACGGGCTCTTTCCGCCCGCGCTCGTCTCCGACGTGGTGGTGGGAACCGGGGACGACGTCGAGTGGCGGGCGGTGTCCACGCGCTGAGGCGCCGACGGCGCAGCCATGCCGCGTCCGTTACTCGGCGCCGTTCGGCTGCAGGGACGGCTCCACGGCGATCTTGACGGGCAGGTCGGTGCCGGCGGCCGGGGACTTCCCCGCGGCGAGCAGCCCAAGGTAGACGACCGCCCCCACGACGAAGCCCACGTAGAACGCGGTTGTGCCGCCCGCCATGAAGTGGTTGGCGAAGCCGCCGAAGAACCACTTCGTCGCGGGGTGGGCGGCGGCGATGTCGTAGCCGGTGGTCGTGTCCGAGAACGGCATGCTCACGACGAAGCCGACCACGACGGCGATCACCGCGCTCCACTCACGCCACCCGGCGCGAAGGTCCGAGTACGCGCTCTCGAGGATGGTCGAGTGGTGCCGCCACTGCAGGCGCTTGGTCCGCCGCGCCCAGTCGATGAGCACGACCGCGGACCACGGGGCGATCCAGTAGCTGATGAGGAGGAGCACGTCTTCGAACTTGCTTCCCGTCGACCCCGTGTTCAACCACGCGGCGATGCCGAATGCGCAGGCCGCGCTGATCGCGGTGGCGACGGGACGCACGATCGGCAGTCCGAGTGCCTGCGCGGCGAGGGCGCCGGAGTAGTCGCTCACCATCATGATCGACACCGTCCCGAGGAACATGGCGAGCATGGCCACGTCGCCGAGCGTGCCGCCCCCCATGATCCCGTTCACCCCGGCCATCGTGCTGAGACCGGCCAGGAGGGAGGAGGCGGCGAAGCCGAGGATCTCGATCCAGATCATCCCGACCACCATCGGGAAGAAGATGGCGCTGAACGTCGCGGTGGTCGACGAGTCCTTGGGGAGATACCGGCTGTAGTCCGACGGGCAGACGCCCCATGAGATGGCATAGCTGAGCACGATGGCCACCATGAGGACGAAGCCGCCTTCGAAGGAGCCGCCTGGGAGGTGCTGGATGACGTGGGGACCGCGCAGGAAGGTCTTCACCGTGATGACGGCGAACAGGACGAGCAGCACGCCGGCCATCACCTTCTGGAAGAGGTGGATGGCCTCGTAGCCGATGACGCTGACGATGCCCATGCACGCGAACGTGATCGCGAGCCCGAGGTAGAAGCTCATGCCGGTGAGGACCTTGAGCGCTTCCGCGGCGAAGATGGACTCGAGCGCCTCGAAGCCGATCTGGGTGATCCAGGTCAGCGCGGCAGGGAAGTGGACCGTGCGCCCGAAGGCCTCGCGTGACTGCTGGAGCTGCGGGCTGCCGGTTCGAACCCCGATCACGCCGAGCATGGCAACGGTGACCGAGCCGACCAGGTTCCCGAGCACGATCGCGACGACGCCCCACTCCCAGCCGAGCCCGATGAAGCTCGCCGTGCCGAGGGCGCCGACGAACATGGTGGTCGGGTTGATCTGGGCCCCGAACCACAGGGTCATGAGCCGCTTCGTCGAGCCGTAACGGTGCTCGGGCGGCACCGGCCGGATCCCGCGCCGCTCGAGCGTCAGGTCGTTGGTCCGCTGCGGGCCGCCATCGGCAAGCAGCGCGCTGTTCAGGTGGTGACGTCCCGGCGCGACCGGGGCCGGCGCCGGTGAGGGAGCCGTCATGTGACACCGCCTTTTTGCGTCCTCGCCGACGTGCGCGCGACAGGGCACGCCCGTGCGGGACGGGACACCACGTGCGTCGCCTGCATGCCTCGGTCACCTCCACGTCTCGTGGAGGAGCAAACATAGGCGACATCGGTCGGCGCCGCGTCACGCGCAGCGCGCTGGTGGCGCCGCGGCCTCATGGGGCCACAGCGACGCCCGCGGCGGCGAGCGCTGCCACGGTGGCGTCCGTGTCCGCGCCGGCGACGTCGGCGCACAGCGACCGCAGCAGGCGCGTGCGATACCCCAAGGACGCCGCGTCGAGCGCGGTCGCCTTGTCGCAGAAGCTCGTGGCGATGCCGACCACGTCGATGTCGGTGATGCCTCGCTCCCGGAGCACGACGTCGAGGGGACGCCCTTGTTCGTCGACCCCGTCGAAACCGCTGTAGGCGGCGGCGTGCTCGCCCTTGGAGACGACGACGGTGCCCTCGGGGAGTGCCAGGGCGGGGTGGAACGCCGCGCCCGGGGTTCCCGCGCGGCAGTGGACGGGCCACGTCTCGGTGTAGTCCGGTGGGGTGCCGCTCGGGGCGAAGTGGGCGCCGGGGTCGACGTGCCAGTCGCGAGTGGCGACCACCACGGCGTAGTCGTCGGCGTGGCCGCGCGCGTAGGCGCTGATCGCCGCGGCCACCGCCGCGCCCCCGGGGACGCCGAGGGCGCCACCTTCGCAGAAATCGTTCTGGACGTCGACCACCACGAGGGCGCGGCGCTGCTCGGCCATTGCGGGCTCCCTCAAAGCGCCGCGGCGCGGTCGGCCATCACGACGGACGCAGCAGCTTCGACCCTGCCGGCGGGGATCGAGGGGTCGGCGGCGAGCAGCTTGGCGAGGGGCTCGCGCTTGTCCTCCCCGCTCACGAGCCACAAGAGCTGGCGTGCTCGCGCGAGCGCGGGGTAGGTGAGGGTCATGCGGCGCCGGCCCTGGTACGCGCTGGAGGTGACTGCTACGAGGCGGTCCTCGACGTAGAGGACCGCGTCGCCGGGCACGAGGGACGCGGTGTGCCCGTCTGGGCCGATGCCGAGGTGGACGAGGTCGAACTGGCTGGGCAGCGCGGCGCCGTAACGGGCCGCCGCCGCGTCGACGTCGGCGTCGTCGACCGGCATCGGGCGGACGGCGGCGGCGGTCTCGCCGAGGGCCTCTCGCAGGTGCGCGAGGTTCCGGTCGGGGTCCCCTCGAGAAGCGATGCGCTCGTCGACCTGCCAGATGACCGTGCGATCCCACGGGACGTCCAGTCGGGTCAGCCGGGAGAACATCTCCCACGGTGAGCGCCCGCCGCTCACCGCGAAGTTGAAGATGCCGTCGCGCTCGACCGCTTCGAGCGCCCTCGCCGCGACGTAGGAGGCGGCCGACTCGGAGAGGGTGTCGAGGTCCTCGAAGACTCGGAGGTCGTGCTTCACTGCGCGTCTGTGCCCTAGGCCCCTGCAGGCTTCTCCATGTGCCCGCCGAACTCGCTGCGCATGGCGGAGAGCATCTTGTCGCTCAGCTCGCCGAGCCCTCGTGACTCGAAGCGCTCGAAGAGGGACGCGGTGATCACGGGGGCGGGAACACCCTCGTCGACGGCGGCGAGCACGGTCCAGCGCCCCTCGCCCGAGTCCGAGACGCGCCCGGCGAACGTGTCGAGGCCGGGTGTGCGGGCGAGCGCATCGGCGAGCAGATCGACCAGCCATGAGCCGACGACCGACCCGCGACGCCACAGCTCGGCCACCTCGGCGACGTCGATGGAGTACCGGTACGCCTCGGGGTCCCGCAGCGGCGTCGTCTCGGCGTCCGCCTCCTGGGTGTGCATGCCGGCGTCCGCGTGGCCGATGATGCTCAGCCCTTCGGCGATCGCCGCCATCATCCCGTACTCGACGCCGTTGTGGACCATCTTCACGAAGTGCCCCGCGCCGCTCGGCCCGCAGTGCAGGTAGCCGTCCGGCGCGGTGCCCTCGGTGCGCGTCCGCCCCGGCGTGGGCACCGCGCTGGCGGCGCCTGGGGCGATCGTCTTGAAGATGGGGTCCAATCGCTCGACCGGCCCGGTCTCCCCCCCGATCATGAGGCAGTAACCGCGTTCGAGGCCCCAGACCCCGCCGCTCGTCCCGCAATCGACGTAGTGCAGTCCCTGCGCTTGCAGCTGCGCGGCCCGGGCGATGTCGTCGCGGTAGTAGGAGTTCCCCCCGTCGATCACCGTGTCGCCGGCCTCGAGCAGCGGCACCAGCTGGTCGAGGGTCGCCTGGACGATCGCGGCGGGGAGCATCAGCCACACCGCGCGCGGTGCGTCGAGCTTTCCGACGAGATCCTCGAGCGAGGACGCACCGGTCGCTCCCTGCGTCACGAGCGCCCCCACGGCATCTTGGCTCACGTCGTAGACGACGGCCCGGTGCCCGTCGTACATCAGGCGGCGGACGAGGTTTGCCCCCATCCTGCCGAGGCCGACCATACCGAGCTGCATGGGCTTTTCGGTGGGCATCGCCTCACCCTATGCCCGAATGCCGCGGCGAGCTTCACCGGGCGGTCAGCGCTTCGGCGCGCTGCTTCATCGCGCGGTAGCGGCGGATGAGCGCGTTGGTCGACGAGTCGTGGGCAAGGGGTGGCTCGGAGCTCACCTCGAGCTCGGGCACGATCGCCTTGGCGAGCTGCTTGCCCAGCTCGACTCCCCACTGGTCGAAGGAGTCGATGCCCCAGATCGTGCCCTGGACGAAGACGCTGTGCTCGTAGAGGGCAACGAGCGCACCGAGCACCCGCGGGGTGAGCATCTCGGCGAGCAGCACGTTCGAGGGGCGGTTCCCGGGCATGACCCGGTGCGCGACGACCGGCGCCTCGACCCCTTCGGCGCGCACCTCCTCTGCGGTCTTGCCGAAGGCGAGCGCCTGGGCCTGCGCGAAGACGTTCGACATGAGCAGGTCGTGGTGCTCGCGCAGTGGGTTCAAGCTCTTCGCGAAGCCGATGAGGTCGACGGGGACGAGGCGGGTGCCCTGGTGCAGCAGCTGGTAGAAGCTGTGCTGACCGTTGGTGCCCGGCTCGCCCCAGTACACCGGGCCCGTGTCGTAGTCGACTGGGCGCCCCTCGAGCGTGACGCGCTTGCCGTTCGACTCCATCGTGAGCTGCTGGAGGTAGGCGGGGAAGCGCTTCAGATAGTGGCAGTAGGGCATGACGCCCATCGACTGAGCCCCGAAGAAGTCGTTGTACCAGACCGACAGGAGCCCCATCACAACGGGCATGTTCTCTTCGAGCGAGGCCGACTTGAAGTGCTCGTCCATATCGTGGAAACCGGCGAGAAGCTCGCCGAAGCGCTCGGGGCCGACGGCGAGCATCGTGGACAGGCCGATGGCGGAGTCCATGGAGTACCTGCCCCCGACCCAGTCCCAGAAGCCGAACATCTGACGGGTGTCGATCCCGAACGCCGCGACGCGCTCCGCGTTGGTCGACACGGCCACGAAGTGCTTGGCGACGGCCGCGTCGTCGCCGAGCGCGGTGACGAGCCACTCGCGCGCCGACGTCGCGTTCTCGATGGTCTCGAGCGTCGAGAAGGTCTTCGAGGAGACGATGAAGAGCGTCTCTTCGGGAAGGAGGTCGCGCGTCGCCTCGACGAGGTCGGTCGAGTCCACGTTCGAGACGAAGCGGAACGTCATGTCGCGCCGCGAGTACCACCGCAGCGCCTCGTAGGCCATCACTGGACCGAGGTCGGAGCCACCGATGCCGATGTTCACCACGTTGCGGATCGGGCGCCCGGTGTGCCCCGTCCACTCGCCCGAACGCACCTTGTCGGCGAACGCAGCCATGCGGTCGAGCACCTCGTGGACCTGCGCGACGACGTCGGTCCCGTCGACCACGAGCGATGCCTGCCTCGGCATCCGCAACGCGACATGGAGCGCGGCACGATCCTCGGACACGTTCACGTGCTGGCCCGAGAAGAGCGCGTCGCGCCGGGCCTCGAGGCCCGACTCGCGTGCCAGGCGCACGAGCAGGGTCAACGTGTCGTCGTCGACGAGGTTCTTGGAGTAGTCGAGGAAGAGGCCGGCGGCCTCGATGCCGTAGCGCGACCCACGCTCGGGCTCGCGAGCAAACAGCTCGCGCAGGTTGGTGGCCGCCATCGCGCGCTGGTGCGCTGCGAGTGCCGCGAAGGCGGGTCGGTCGCGCAGTGGAGTCGCGCCGGGAACGCTCGGTGTCGGAGTCACGGTGCGGTGGTGACCCTATCGCCGGGATGCGTCGTCGTGCTGGGACGAGCCGTGCTGGGACGAGCCGTGCTGGGACGAGCCGTGCTGGGACGAGCCGTGCTGGGACGAGTGGGCGCGCCGCTGAGCCACGGCGCCCACGAGCTCCGCCAGGCGCGCCCTGGGGGAGTCGGCGGACAGCGGTGCGGTCGCCGCCCCGGCCCCTTCCGCCATCCCTGCCAGTGCCTCCGCAAGTGCGTCGTCGGCTGCCACGGTCGGCGTCCACCCGAGCTCGCTGCGCGCGCGGTCGGTCCGCATGAGCGGGAGGCCGAGCGCCAGATCGAAGAGCGCCGGGTCGGCGGGAGCGAGGCGTGCGTGCCATGCGAGGGCGAGCGCGGCGCGCACGGCCCCGGGTGGCACTGCCACCGCACGGGTGCCGAGGATCGTGGCGATCCGTGTGGCGTCGAGCACCGGGTCGGCCGCGACGTTGAACGCCCCGCGCGCTGTGGGGTTGCTCAGCGCGAGATGGAAGGCCTGTGCAAGGTCCTTCGCGTGGACGCCTTGGAACCGGAGGCCCTCGGGGAACGGCAGGACCGGCAACGTGCCGGGGTGGAGCAGCGATGCTGGGACGAACGGGCCGGCGAAGAGGCGGCGCTGTTGGGTGCCCGACGCCCGCTGGAAGACGAACCCGGGTCGCAGGCGTACCACGCGCATCTGGGGCTGGCGGGCCTCGACGCCGTCGAGCACCCGCTCGACGTAGGCCTTCTCGCGCCCGTAGGCGGCGGTGGGCACGCTGTCGGTGGGCCAGCGCTCGTCGACCGCTTGGCTGCGGTCGGGGGACGGGACCGGCGAGTAGGCGCCCACCGACGACGAGTAGACGATGGTGCCGACTCCCTGGCGGACAGCTGCGTCGAAGACCCTCACGCTCCCGCCGACGTTCACCCGCCAGGTGACGTCCGGTCTGTGGGTGGGCTGGAAGATCCACGCGAGGTGCACGACCGCGTCGGCACCCTCGAAGACCGGGTCCAGCTCGCCGTCGACGATGTCGACCTGGACGAACGTCGTCTTGGGCCACGATCGCTGTGGCGCGCGGCGCGCGCACGCGCGCACGCGCGTGACATCCGCGTCGGCAGCGAGCGCGTCGAGCAGGCAGGTGCCGATGTTGCCGGTCGCGCCGACGACGACGATGTCCACGTGCGTGCCCTACCCAGCCCGGCGGAGGGCCAAGCGGTCGGGCGCGGGCTGCCGCGGGTGGACGGGCATCGCGCTAGGAGCCCGAGGAGGTCGGCTGTCGCGCCGAGCCCGCGGGTGTGCTGGCGTCCGGTTGGGCGCCGTTCTCGGTGACGTGCTTTCTGAGCCGCTCGAGGCTTGCTGCGAGCAGTCGGGAGACGTGCATCTGGCTGATGCCCACACGCGCGGCGATCTCCGACTGGGTGAGGCCCTGGCCGAAGCGCAGCTGGAGGATGAGCTGCTCGCGGGGGGCGAGCTCGGCGATCGCCGGCGCGAGGAGCTCCCGGTCCTCGACGGTGTCGAGCGATGCGTCCTCGCCGCCGATGTGCGACGCCAAGGTCTCCTCGTTCCTGTCGGTCGCGTCGATCGAGGACGTGCGATAGCCCTGACCGGCTTCGAGGGCCTCGAGGACCGCCTCTTCGGTCGCGCCGGTCGCCGAGGCGAGCTCGGCGACGGTGGGAGAGCGTCCGAGCTCCTGGTTCAGGGTCTCGGTGACCTTGCCCAGCTCGAGGTAGAGCTCTTGCACTCGGCGAGGTGCGCGCACCGCCCAGCCCTTGTCCCGGAAGTGGCGCTTCAGCTCACCGATGACCGTGCGGGTGGCGAAGGTCGTGAACTCGACGCCCCGGTCGGGGTCGAAGCGATCGACGGACTTCACGATCGCGAGCGACGCCACCTGCACCAGGTCCTCGTAGGGCTCACCCCGGTTCGCGTAGCGCCGTGCCAACTGGTGCGCGAGACCGAGGTGCGCGGTCACCAGCTGGTCGCGCACCTTTGGGTCGCGGCGCGCGACCAGCTCGAAGAAGAGCGCCTTCGTGTCGTCGCCTTGCGTCCGAGGCTCGTCGGTCATGTCGTCTCGTTCCAGGGTGCTCAGCCGATCGGATCGGCGCGCCGCTTGCAGAGCCATGCGCTCGGTCGTCCTTTCGCCAAGTCGTGTCCGTGCTCGTCTACCAGCGCGTCGAGGATGCGCAGCGACAGATCTTCGGCGTCGCCAACGCGTCCGCGCGTCTCGTGGTCACCTGCCTCGTACCAGCAGTCGACCGTGATGGCGTCCTCCTCGCACTCGTAGGTCAAGTGGAGTCGCCCGTCCCGGCGCGTGCCGACCAAGGAGAGACAAAGCTCTTCGACAGCGAGGCGAAGGTCCTCGATGTCCTCGACGCCGAAGCCGGCTCGCCCGGCGACCGTGGCCGCGGTGAGCCGTGCCAGCACCACCAGGTCTGCCTGCACGGGGATCGACAGTTCGACCGACACCGTGCTCTGTCCGCGCACCGTGCTCATGCCACGCTCCGTACCGCGTCGTCCACGCTGCCGTAGATCGGGAAGACGCCCGTCAGCCCGGTGATCTCGAACACCTTCAGGATGCGCGGCTCGGTGATGACGAGCGGGAGGTCGCCGCCCGCCTCGCGGCACCGCTTCAATGCGCCCACGAGCACGCCGAGCGCGGTGGAGTCGAGGAAGGTGACCCCGAGCAGGTCGACGACGACGGTCGACTTGCCCGACGCGGTCGTTGCCTGCAGCCGGTCACGCAGTGGCGGTGCGGTGGCGACATCGATCTCCCCGGACGCGGACACCACCGGTATGCCGTTCGCCTCGTGATCGGTGATGTGGAAGCTCTGGTCCATTCGTCAACGGCTCCTTGTCGTGGCTCCGCGTTCGCCTCCCCGCTCGGGCGGCGACCCCGGAGGTCGTCTGCGGATGGTCTTTCGGACGGCAGTCTGCCCGCCCGGCGAGTGCAACCTCGATTGCCTACCCGAAGCAGTACCCCAAGCCGCCGGTGGTTACACCCGCTCGAACCGAGGCTAGGCCGCTCCGGCGGCCCCGTGTACGAGCGCCCCGTGAGCGAACGCCCCGAGAGCGAACGCCCCAGGTCCACGCTCCCCCCCGTGCACCGCGGCGCCGGTGAGGATCTCGCCCGTCCTGGGTGACGTCGCGGCGGCTCACGGACATGTGTCCGAGTGCCAGCAGGCGCAAACGGCCGAGGATCCCCCGGGCGCCGCCTGGACGGCCAGCTCAGTTGCTATCTCCTGTTCTGCGCCATCTCTGCAGCGCCCCCTGCGTCGTCGATCTCACGTGTCGGGCGCCAGCTCTACGGTCACCGACGCCGGTCCCTCGGTGGCGACCACCTCGTCGACGCCGCCGGCGTCGACGAGGTCCTGGCGCACGAGGGCGAGGAGACCGAGCCGCTCGGCGTCGCCGGTCACCGTCAGCCGGGCGACCCGTGCGCGCATCGAGCGCTTGTGGGCGGTCTTCTCCCTCCGGATCGCGGCGAGCACCTCGGTGGCCACGTCGAGCACCGGGGACGGCCCCCACTTGTCGCTCAGCGCCTCGCCGCTGGCGGGGACGGCGCTGGGTCCGGCGTCGCGCGCGGCGGCGCCCAGCTCGGTGCTGGCATCGGGCCAGGTGGCGAGATGGATCGATCCCTCCCGCCACCAGCTCCACACCTCTTCGGTGACGAAGGGCAGGAACGGGGCGAACAGCCGGAGCTGGACCGAGAGCGCGAGCGACAGGGCGGCACGTGCGGAGTCGGCCGGCGCGTCGCCGGTGGCGCCATAGGAACGGACCTTCACGAGCTCGACGTAGTCGTCGCAGAACGACCAGAAGAACGTCTCGGTGGACTCGAGCGCCCGGGTGTGGTCGTAGCCTGCGAGCGCCTCGGTGGCCTCTGTGACGACTCGGGCCAGGCGGCGCAGCAGATCGTGGTCGACCGGCTCGCAGACGGCACCGGGGTCCGGTGCCCCGATTGGCCCGTCCTGGCCGGCTGCGTCGCCGAGCCTGCCGAGGACGAACTTGGAGGCGTTCAAGAGCTTGATGGCGAGGCGCCGGCCGATCCGCATCTGGCCCTCGTCCAACGTCGCGTCCCCACCCAGGCGGGCGCTCGCTGCCCAGTAGCGGACGGCATCGGTGCCGTGCTGCTCGAGCAGGGGCAACGGCGTCAAGACGTTCCCCTTGGACTTGGACATCTTCTTGCGGTCCGGATCGACGACGAAGCCGGAGATCGCGGCATGGCGCCACGGCAGCTGCCCCTGCTCGAGCTCTCCTCGTACGACGGAGGAAAAGAGCCAGGTCCGGATGATGTCGTGCGCCTGGGGTCGCAGGTCCATCGGGAAGGTCTTCGCGAAGAGCTCGGGGTCCTCCTCCCAGCCGGTCACGATGAAAGGCGTGAGCGACGACGTGGCCCACGTGTCCATCACGTCGGGGTCGCCGGCGAACCCGCCCGGCTTCCCTCGCTGCTCGGACTCATAGCCCTCGGGCACGTCGGTCGACGGATCGATCGGCAGCCGCGCCTCGGCGGGGAGCAGCGGCTTGTCGTAGCGGACCGCGCCGTCGGCGTCGACTTGGTACCAGACGGGGATCGGCACGCCGAAGAACCGCTGGCGGCTGATGTTCCAGTCGGCGTTCAGACCCTCGACCCACGCTCGGTAGCGGTGTGCCATGTACGGCGGGTGCCATCGGAGCTCGTCACCCCGCTCGAGCAGGCGGTCCCGCAGGGCGAGGGTGCGCACGAACCACTGGCGGGAGGAGACGATCTCGAGCGGCTGGCTGCCGCGCTCGTAGAACTTGACGGGATGGGTGATCTGGCGAGGCTCGCCGACGAGGTGGCCCGACTGCGCGAGGAGCTCGACGATGCGGGCCTGTGCCTGGCGCACGGTGCGCCCGACGATCTCGCCGTAGGTGCGCAGCGCCGAGTCGGGGTCGTCGGACTCCCATCCGGGCGCGCCCCAGGGCACGGGTTCGAACCGGCCGTCGCGCCCGATCAGCGTCCGGGTCGGCAGATCGAGCTCCCGCCACCACACGACGTCGGTCGTGTCGCCGAAGGTGCAGATCATCGCGATGCCGGTCCCCTTCAGTGGATCGGCGAGCGGGTGCGCGACCACCGGGACTCGCACGCCGAAGAGCGGGGTCACGACGTCTCGACCGACGAGAGGCCGGTACCGGGCATCGTCGGGGTGGGCCACCAGCGCGACGCACGCGGGAAGCAGCTCCGGCCGGGTGGTCTCGATCTCCACTCCTGCGTCGACGCTGGTCGCGCCAGCCCCCGGCGCGTCGTCGCGCTCGGCGAGCGCGAAGCGCAGGCGGTGGTAGGCGCCCGGGCGCTCACGGTCCTCGAGCTCTGCCTGCGAGACGGCGGTGCGGAAGTCGACGTCCCACAGCGTCGGCGCCTCGTGCTGGTAGGCCTCGCCGCGCCCGAGCATGCGCAAGAAAGCGAGCTGGGAGACGCGCCTCGATCGGTCGCCGATGGTCGAATAGGTGCGGGTCCAGTCGACCGATAGCCCGAGGGTTCGCCAGACATGCTCGAACGCCCGCTCGTCCTCCATGGTCAGGCGGTGGCAGAGCTCGACGAAATTCGGCCGGGACACCGGGATCGGGCGCTCGGGGGGTTTGGCGGGTGGCTCGAACCCCGGGTCGTAGGGCAGCTCGGGGTCGCAGCGCACACCGAAGTAGTTCTGGACCCTTCGCTCGGTCGGGAGCCCGTTGTCGTCCCACCCCATCGGGTAGAGCACGGCACGCTGGTGCATCCGCTGGAACCGGGCAGTCACGTCGGTGTGCGTATAGGACATCGCGTGGCCGATGTGGAGGCTCCCCGAGACGGTGGGCGGCGGCGTGTCGATGGAGAAGATGCGTGCCGCCGGCGCCGCCGGATCGAAGCGGTACGTGCCGGCCGCCTCCCATGCCGCCACCCACTTGGCTTCGAGGCCGTCGACCGTCGGCTTCTCCGGCACTCGTGGGCGCGCGGGGCCTTTCGAGGGCGTCGCGCCGACCGCTGGGTCCGAGGAAGGGGTCATGACCGCGTTACCGTACCTTCGTGCTGCGGCTTCACGACACTGCGACGGGCGCCGTGCGCCCGCTCGAGCTGAGAGATCCCGGCGAGGTGTCGATGTACGTCTGCGGGCCGACGGTCTACGACTCCCCGCACATCGGCCACGGTCGCTTCGCGCTCGCCTTCGACATCTTGCGGCGGTACCTCGTGTTCAGCGGACTCGACGTCCACTTCGTCTCGAACGTCACGGACATCGACGACCGCATCATCACCAAGGCCGCACGCGAGGGGAGGACGGAAGCCGCCGTCGCGGCGGAGTTCGAAGCCCTGTGGTGGGAAGGGATGGACGCCCTGGGCGTCCTCCGCCCCGGCGACGTGCCGCACGCCACCGAGTACATCGACGACATGGTGGCGCTCGTGGCGGACCTCGAGGCCAAGGGGGCGGCGTACGAGACCGATGACGGGGTCTACCTCGAGGTGGACACCGTCGAGGGCTATGGACTGCTCGCCCACCAGCCGCTCGGTTCGCTTCGATCCGGTGCCCGTGTGGAGGCGGCCGAGGGCAAGCGCTCGCCGCTGGACTTCGCCTTGTGGAAGAAGGCCAAGCCCGGGGAGCCCTGGTGGAGCTCGCCGTGGGGGCCGGGTCGGCCCGGATGGCACACCGAGTGCGTGGCGATGTCGCTCGACCTGCTCGGCGAGGGATTCGACATCCACGGCGGGGCCCAGGACCTGATCTTTCCTCACCACGAGAACGAGCGCGCCCAGGCCGTCGCCGAAGGTCGGCGGTTCGCTCGCCACTGGGTGCACTGCGGGTGGGTGTCGGTCGGTGGCGAGAAGATGTCCAAGTCGCTGCGCAACTTCACCACGATCGCCGACATGCTCGCGGGCAGCGACGCCCGCGCGTTCCGCCTCCTCGTGCTGCGCGCCCACTACCGCTCGCCGATCGAGGTCATGCCCGAGACGATCGCGGACGCCGAGAAGGGGCTCGCCCGGCTCGACGCCCTGGCGCGGCGCCTGTCGCTTCCCGATCCCCTCGCCGCGCCCGCCGGAGGTGCGCTCGTGCGTGGCGACGCCGTCGCGAGCGTGCCGGGGCCGGTCGACGACGTCGCGATCGCAGAGTTCTGCGAGCACATGGACGACGACTTGGACACGCCGGCAGCCCTCGGTGGCGTCTTCGAGCTGGTGAACCGTGCGAACGCTGCAGCCGATGCCGGCGACGACGAGCGTGCGGCCGTTCTCGGCCGCACGGTGGCAATCCTGTGCGGTGCGCTCGGTTTGGGGCTGCGCGGGGCCGTGGACGACGTCGACGCGCCGACGACGCAGCTCGTGGCGGAGCGTGACGCGGCGCGCCGGGCGCGTGACTTCGCCCGCGCGGACGCGCTGCGCGACGAGCTGGTTGCCAAGGGCTGGATCGTCGAGGACGGCCCGGACGGCACCGTCGTCCGCCGCTGAGGCACGCGGGATCGGGGAAACCGGGTGCGGCCACCGCTTCCTGCTAGCGTCCCTGGCGCAACGGGGGCGTCGCCAGCCGACGGGTGGGGACGCGTCCGGCAGCTGGACCGTACGGTCGTGCGGGAAGAGGACCGTGCGGTCGTGCGGGAAGAGACGAGCAGGATGAAAGGGGATCGCCACCGTGGCATCGGGGACGGTCAAGTGGTTCAACGCGGAGAAGGGCTACGGGTTCATCTCGCAGCCTGATGGGGGCGCCGATGTGTTCGTCCACCACACCGCGATCCAGATGAACGGGTACCGCGTGCTCGAAGAGGGCCAGGCGGTCGAGTTCAGCGTCGAGGAGGGTCCGAAGGGCCTCATGGCGAAGGACGTACGGCCGGCCTGACGATCTCCGAGCCGTCGGCGCGCTCCTTCGGGCCCCGACCGCGCCAGTCGTTCATCCGAGTGTTCGCGCGCCGCTGGCGCGCGCTGTGCCGTGCGGCGCGCCCGCGGTGACACGGTCCTCGGCGACGGTCCTCGTCGACGAGGACCGTCGCCGGTCCCGCATGAGCCCGACTCCGCTCAGAAGTTACTTATAAGTAACATCGGGGTAGGCCTGCGCCGGGTACTCCGACGCGAGGGTCGCCGGAGACGGTGCCGAAGGGGAGAGGGACATGACGGAGTTCTCACTCGAGCTGAACGAGGACCAGCTGCAGATCCAAAAGTGGGTGCACGACTTCGCAGAGAACGTGATGCGCCCCGAGGCGCACGAATGGGACGAGCGTGAAGAGACGCCGTGGCCCATCATCAAAGAGGCGGCGAAGATCGGGCTGTACTCGTTCGACTTCGTCGCCAATTGCTTCCTCGACCCGACCGGTCTGTTGATGGCGCTGGTCAACGAGGAGATGAGCTGGGGCGACGCCGGGATCGCGCTGGCGATCTTCGGCTCCACTCTTGCCGTGGCAGGGATCTACGCGAACGGCACGCCCGAGCAGCAAGGTGAGTGGATTCCCCAGTGCTTCGGCACCCCCGACGATGTGAAGCTCGCGGCGTTCGGAGTCTCCGAGCCAGACGCCGGCTCGGACGTCTCGTCCCTCAAGTCCCGTGCCGTCTACGACGAGGCAAAGGACGAGTGGGTCTTGAACGGGACCAAGACGTGGATCACGAACGGCGGGATCGCCAACACCCACGTCGTGGTCGTCTCGGTGGACCCTGAGCTCGGGAGCCGCGGGCACGCGAGCTTCATCGTGCCCGAGGGCACGCCAGGGATCAGCCAGGGCCAGAAGTTCAAGAAGATGGGCATCCGCGCCTCGCACACCGCCGAGGTCGTCCTCGACGACTGCCGAGTGCCAGGCCGCTGTCTGCTCGGTGGCAAAGAGAAGCTGGACGAGCGCCTCGCCCGGGCACGTGAGGGCAAACGGACCTCGACGCAGGCCGCGATGGCCACCTTCGAAGGCTCTCGGCCCTTCGTCGGTGCCCAAGCGGTCGGCATCGCCCGGGCGGCGTACGAGTACGCGCTCGAGTACGCCAAGGAGCGCAAGCAGTTCAAGCGGGCGATCGTGGAGAACCAGGCCATCGCGTTCAAGCTGGCGGACATGAAGACGCACATCGACGCGGCACGCCTGTTGTGCTGGCGCGCTGCGTGGATGGCGCGCACGGGCAAGAAGTTCGAGAGCGGCGAGGGCTCCCAGTCGAAGCTGTTCGCCGGGGAGACCGCGGTGTGGGTCACCGAGCAGGCGATCCAGATCCTCGGTGGGTACGGCTACGTCCGCGAGTACCCCGTCGAGCGCTGGCACCGCGACGCCAAGATCTACACCATCTTCGAGGGGACCTCGGAGATCCAGCGCCTCGTGATCGCGCGGGCGATCTCCGGCGTCCACGTCAAGTGAACTACCTCTGCCTGAAGGCGGAAGGCTTCCGGTCGGAAGTCCCACCATCGGGCTCGGGCTTTCAGGCCTCTGCCGACGAGAGGTCGAAGTGACCGGGGTCACGCCTTGCTC
>JAJZMN010000155.1 GCA_021850345.1 Actinomycetes bacterium
GCGGGACGCCGCGGCCCGGCTCGCGGGCGTCGTCCACCGGACGCCGGTGGTGCGATCGCGGACCCTCGATGGTCTCGTGCGACGCAGCGTGTTCCTCAAGTGCGAGAACTTCCAACGTGTCGGGGCGTTCAAGTTCCGCGGCGCCTACCACGCGGCATCCAGGCTCCCCGACGGCGTGCGCTCGGCAGGGATCGTCACCTACTCGTCGGGCAACCACGGACAGGCGGTGGCGCTCGCCGCTCGGGAGCTCGGCACGCGGGCGGTCGTGGTCATGCCGCAGGACGTGCCGCGCTCCAAAGCCGACGCGGTCGCCGGCTACGGCGCCGAGGTCGTGACCTACGACCGTTACACGGAAGACCGCGTGGCCATCGGCGAGCAGCTGGCCAAGGAGCGGGGAATGGCGCTCATCCCCCCCTACGAGCACCGCGACGTGATCGCCGGGCAGGGGACCACCGCCCTCGAGCTCTTGGAGGAGGTCGGCGACCTCGACGCGCTGGTCGTCCCGGTCGGCGGGGGCGGGCTGATCGCCGGGTGCGCCACCATCGCGACGGCGATCGTCCCGGGCATCCGCGTCGTCGGCGTCGAGCCCGCGGCAGGCGACGACACGAAGCGCTCGCTCGAAGCCGGTGAGCGGGTCAAGATCCCCGTTCCGCGCACCATCGCCGACGGCCAGGCAGCCGAGATCCCCGGCGAGCTCACCTTCTCGATCAACCGTCGGCTCGTCTCGGGCATCGCGCTCGTGAGCGATCCGGAGATCGTCGATGCCATGCGCATCGCGTTCGATCGCCTGAAGCTCGTCGTCGAGCCGAGCGGCGCGACTGGTCTCGCCGCGGTGCTCGCCGGCCGCATCGACGAGGCGGCGCCGGGGGCACGGCGCGTCGGCGTCGTCCTCTCTGGTGGCAACGTCGACTCGCGGCGGTTCGCGGAGCTCGTCTCGCAAGTGGGCTGAAGCGCCGGGGTGCGCCGAGCGAGCTCGACGGCTCAGACGACCGTGACGAGCGTCCCGATCGGGGTGGCGGGCCAGACCTTGCCCGCTGTGGCGATCGGCATCTCGACGCAGCCGTTCGACTGCGGGAAGCCGTACGACGCGCGCGGATAGCCGTGGAGCGCCTGGCCGCCGTCGAAGTAGCTCGCCCAGGGCACTGTCACGTCGTACTTCGTCCCTGTGACGTCGGTGCCGCGCATGTTCGACACCCGCACGTGCGAGAACACCTCGAACGTGCCGTCGATGGTTGTGGCACCGGGGACGCCGGTGTTGCACGGGACGTGGGAGAAGGTGAGCACGCCGTTCACCCAGACTGTGAGGTGCTCCGGCAGCGTCTTGGTCACGAGGACGTACGAGACCGGTTCCCCGTCCTTCTTCCCGGTCGCGGCGTCCCGGAGCAACGCGGCCCAGACGGCCGGGCCCGCGATCCCGTCGACCTGCAGTCCGTTCTGTGTCTCGAAGGCCATGACCGCCCCGCGGGTGAGCGCACTGAAGGTTGTCGGCGACCATTGGCTCGTGTAGGACGCGGGGAACCCCGGCTCGCGCCAGGAGAAGCTGCCGGGCTGGGGCAGCGCCATCTCGGCGGGTGCCGGCGTCGGGCCCGAGAAGCCGAGAGGGAGGTAGTCGAGCGTCGCGAGCAGTTGTTGGAGCCTGCGCACGCTGCCGGGCGCGATCGTGAAGGAGGCTGAGACCGGACCGGTCAGCGCCGTTCCGCCGCGAGCCCGTATGCCGGAGGGAACCGTCACGGTATAGGTCGTCCAAGGCACGAAGGACGCCGAGGGCGTGAAGCGCATCACGGTTCTCCCCACGACGTGCCAGGTCCCCGGCACCGGCGGCTGCAACGACGGGTCAGGAGACCCGACCGCGATGGGGGCGGAGAACCTCACCGCGACGGTGGTGTCGGGGCTCACTCCGGTCGTGCCGCTCGCGGGGACGAACGATGTGACCGTCTCCGGCCGAGGCGGGGGCTCCGGCGCGTGCCGGGAGCCGGCTGCGTGCCGCTCCGCCGCGCCGGATTGCGACGGCGACGCCGCGGGCAGTGCGAAACCGCTCGCGACCGCAACGCACGAGACAAGGGCGACGAGGACGACCATCGCGCCGAGGGAACGTGTACGCCAAGCCTTCCGCTTCGATGTCAACCGCTGCTCACCGTCCATTCTGTCTTCCCACCCACCATTCCCCTCCCCGCACGCGAGCGAACAGCGGCAGCCCCGATCGGCCGCACCCCCGGTGTGACGAGGTGAGCCTGGGGAGCGGGCCGACGGCTCATGCAAGGACGACGGCTCATGCAAGGACGCTGTCTCATGCAAGGACGCCGGCTCATGCAAGGACGCTGTCTCATGCAAGGACGCCGTCTCGATCGTAGGCGACCAGTCCACCGATGATCGTTGCCGCCACCTCGAGGTCGGGTTCGAGGACGACGAGGTCTGCGGCCGCCGCCGGCTCGAGGACGCCCGGTCGGGCAGCCGGGTGCCCGGACGCCGGTGGGTCGGCGAGGCGTGCGGGCACCGTGGCTGCGGCGCGCAGCGCCTGCGCGAGCGGCAGCGCTCCGGCGGCGACCACCTGCCGCACGGCGCGCTCCATCGTGAGGGCGCTCCCGGCGAGCGTCGTCGGGTCCGCGGCGAGCACGACGCGTGTCCCGTCGAGCTCCACCTCGAGGTCGCCGAGGTAGTGGGTCCCCGGTGCGGCCCCGGTCGCGCTCGTCGCGTCGGTGACGAGGACCAGGCGGCCGGGAGCGACGCGACCAGCCAGCTCCATCGCGCCGCCGTGCACGTGATGGAGGTCGCAGATCAGCTCGAGCGTGGCCCGCTCCTCGAGGAGCGCGGCCGCCACCAGTCCCGGGTCGCGGTGGTGGAAGGGCCTCATCGCGTCGAAGAGGTGGGTGACGTGCGTCGCGCCCGCGTCGAACGCCCTTCTCGCGGTCTCGAAGTCGCCATCGGAGTGGCCGAGGGACACGGTGACGCCTGCTTCGAGGCATTGGGCCACGAGGTCCCCCGCGCCGTCGAGCTCAGGTGCGAGCGTCACGATGCGGACCGTTCCCGCTCCGAGCTCGAGCAGCCGCGCGAGCTCTTCGCGGTCCGGCGGACGGATGCACGCGCGGTCCTGTGCCCCGGCGTGCACGGTCGAGATGAACGGTCCCTCGAGATGGCAGCCGAGCACGCGCGCGCCGCCGACGCGGGGCTCGCGCACCGCGTTCGCCACCCCCGCGACCGACGCGGCGAGCCGGGCGGGGGTGTCGGAGACCGTCGTCGCGATGAGCGACGTGGTCCCGTGCCGGGCGTGAAAGGCGGCCATGTGGGCGACCGCTTCGGCGACCTCTGCCGGGGAGGCGCCGTTCACCTGATGGCCGGCGCCGCCGTGGACGTGCACGTCCACGAAGCCGGGCGCAATCGTGCGGTCGCCGAGGTCCACGAGCCTTCCGGGGACGTCCTCTGGCCGGGTGCCCGCCGGCCCGTGGCCCGCCCTGACCACGTCGGTGATCGTGCCGAGGCCCGGATCGATCCAGACGACACCTGCCTCGAGCTGGCCGTCGGGCCACGCGAGCCGGTCGGCCGCAAGGCCCAGCAGGTCCGTGATCTCGCCGACCCTCGGGGTCATGTCGCGCGCAGCGCCGAGGGCCTCACGCCGCCCGTGGCCGTGGAAGGAGCCGGATCGGCGAGGACGGGTGAGGGATCATGGAAGTCCACGTCGGACATCTTCGCCCAGCCGCGGTCGCATCGCGGTTCGCGATGACGGCTCTGTCGAGCGCCGACCGACGCATTTGCGCGCCGCCCCTGGCGTCCGCGACCATCTCGGCATTACCGAGCGCACCTACCGGACCACCG
>JAJZMN010000138.1 GCA_021850345.1 Actinomycetes bacterium
TCGTTGAGGAGCTCGGCGAGCGCCGAGGGGAGCGGAGAGTCGACGAGCTCCGCGAGGTCCTCTCGGAGCGCGTCGTCGAGCCGGTCGCCCGCGAAATCCCAGATCACGGTCCGGAGCTTGGGCTCGACGTGGAAGGTGAGGCCGTGGTCGATGGCCCACAACCTGTCTCCGGCCAACAGCACGTGGCCGCTCTTGCGGTCCGCGTTGTTGGCGAGCACGTCGAACACGGCGATGCGCCGCAGCTCGGGGTGCCAGTGGGGATCGTCGCGCAGGGTGAAGTAGTGGGAGATCCCGTCCTCGTCCACCACTCGCTGGAGCGAGCCTTCCCCGAACGGAGCGTCCTCTCGGAGCACCGTCTCGGGGACGATGTGCCAGCCGAGCCAGTCCGAGAGCAGCCTCGCCGCGACCTCGCGGCGGTGCAATCCAGGGGGGAAGTCCCACAGCTCACGTTCACCTGCAACCGGCTTGTAGACGGCCAGAAGCTCCTCCTCGTCCGTTGCGCACGTCACGAGCAGCGTGATGTTCGAGCTGCCCGCGATCCGGCCGCGCACCTCGATCCGGCCTCGCTCGAGCACGTCCGCCGGTGCGACCGGGCTCACGTCGCCGGCGGGCGGTGGCCGTTCGTTCGCGGGCAGTCGTGGCCCGACGGATCGAGAGGGAACCCGCACAGCGGGCAGGGCGGACGGCCCGCCTCCACGAGGCTCGTCGCGCGGATGGCGAATGCAGCCGCTTGCTCGCGCGTGATCGCGACGCGTGCCACCGCACCGCCGTCCCCCGCCTCCTCCACGATCACGATGAGCCGGTCGGCGTCCTCGTCGTAGGAGACACCGATGGTGCCGACGACCCAGTCGGGCTCGACATCCACGTCGAAGTCGAGGTCCTCGGGCAGGCGCCCGGGGCGTCCGAGCTGCCGCACGATCCGGCTGAGGTACGTGGCGAGCACCGCCACCTGCTGCTTCTCGACCTTCACGGTCGCCCTCGCCGCACCCTCGGAGAAGTGGAGCAGGAACAGCCGCTCGCCCACCGGTCCGGTCGTGCCGACGGAGAACACGTCGGGTGCGTCGAGGTCCATGTCGCTGTTCACGCCCGCACCAGCCCTTCTGCAGACGCGTTCACGCAGACCACGCGCGGGCCGTCGGGTGAGTACCGCACCGCCGAGATCGAGCACGTCGAGACCACGAGCCGCTGGAAGAGGTCGAGCGGCACGCCGGCCGCCGTCGCGACGAGCGCCCTGATGGGGTCCGCGTGGGACACCGCCACGATGGTGTCTCCGGGATGCGCCCGGACCATGCGGCCCACCGCATCCGTCACGCGGGCGACGAGCTCGGAGAAGGACTCGCCGCCCGGGAACGAGAAGCCGGCGGGCCAGCGCTGGACCGCGGCCCACTCGCGCCGGCGCGCCGCGCGCTTGAGCGACATGCCCGTCCACTCGCCGATGTCCAAGTCGAGCAGTCCGCGCTCGGTGCGCACGCGCAGGCCGAGCGCGCGGGCGATGGGCGTCGCCGTCTCCTTTGCGCGTTCGAGCGGCGATGCGTAGACCGCGACCGGCCGCGGTTCGAGCGTCGCGATCGCCGAGGCGACGCGCTCGGCCTGCGACCGTCCTGCCGCCGAAAGGTGCAGGCCGGGGGCCTGTCCCGGGAGGATCCTGCCGGTCGTGGGGGTCGTGCCGTGTCGGACGAGCAGGACCGTCGTCGGCTCGGCGGGTGGCACGGACGATGATCGTATGCTCCGAGCCCGTGACGTCCGACCGCCTGGCCGAGCTCTCGTCGAGGGTGATGGCCTGCCGGCGCTGCCCGCGCCTCGTGGCATGGCGCGAAGAGGTACCGCCGCGCGCGGCGTTCAGAGAAGAGCGCTACTGGCGGCGTCCGGTGCCCGGCTTCGGCGACCCGGACGCGACGGTGGCGGTCGTGGGGCTCGCCCCCGCCGCCCACGGAGGGAACCGCACGGGGCGGATGTTCACCGGTGACCGCTCCGGGGACTGGCTCTACCGCTCCATGTGGCGAGCCGGCTTCGCCAACCAGCCGGAGAGCCGTGCCGCTGGCGACGGGCTCACCTTGAAGGGCGCATGGGTCACCGCGTCGGTCCGCTGTGCCCCGCCTGCGAACAAGCCGACGCGCGAAGAGCGGGCCGCGTGCCTCGGGTACCTGCGAGAGGAGCTGGCCCTCCTCGAGAGGGTGCGGGTGGTGGTGGTCCTCGGGAGGCTCGCGTGCGACACGGTGTCGGCTCTCCACGGGCTCTCGCCGAGGCCCCGCTTCGCACACCTCGCCGAGTACCAGCTCGCGGCCGGGAAGCTGCTCGTGTGCTCCTACCACCCGAGCCAGCAGAACACGTTCACGGGGAAGCTCACCGAGCAGATGCTCGACGCGGTCTTCGCGCGCGCACGGGCGCTGTCGGACGCGCCTCAGGCAGGCTGAGCTGCAGGAAGGCGCCCGGGCGTCGGGACCGCCGTGGCGGGCCAGCGCTTCCTGCTGACCTTGCTGAGCCGATGCATCAGCGCGACGGCACCGGGGTCGTCGTCGCCCGGCCTGACCTCGATCGCCCCGCCTTGTTCCATCGCGGAGAAGAGCTCCTCGCCGCGCGTGGTGCGCACCACCGCGAGCGTCCAGTCGTTGAACGCCCCGATGCCCCCGGTCGAGATGTCCGCGTGCTCCGCGGAGAAGTCCGGGCACGACATGCATCCTTCCCTGGTCCACCCGTGCGCTTCTTTGAGGGGGATCTCGTGGTACGCGCCATCGCGCATCCAGACCTGGAACACGCCCTTGATGTTCATCTTGGCGATGTCCTCACGGCGGAGGCCGTAGCGCGCCTCGAACAATTCCGGGAAGATCGCGTCGTCGAAGGTCTTCGAGCACATGAGGCCGATCGACAGCGCGAAGCGCCGAGCGACCTTGCCCGCCTTGCGCGCCGCCATCACCGCGGGCGCCGACGCCTGGCAGCCCATCCCCACGAGACCGATCCGCTCGCCGCCGGCCTCCACTGCCTCGGCGTAGGCGAGGGGGTTGGCGGAGTACGTGTAGCGCGACCCCGCGGTCTCGATCACCCCCGCGCGGTCCCGCACGACCGCAGGGACCGCTTTCCAGGTGGTCCCGTCACCTTCGAGCGCCGAGACGAGCGCCGCGTCGATGACGTCGTGCTCGAGCGCCCACACGAGGATCGCGGAGACGAGCCCTCCGTCCTGGCCCGCCTGGTGCAGTTCGGGGTCGGTCGCACGCGCGAGCACCACCCGGCCGGCGACGCCCGCCACCTCCGCGTCGGTCCGTGGCCGGCCGAAGAGGTACTGGTCGATCTCGGGCTCCCACTCTCGGAACCGGGGACACGCCCTCGTGCACAGGGTGCACCCCCGATCGCCGTGGGTGCAGTCCTCCGCCCCGCCTGTCGACTCGACGTGGAAGGGCTTGTAGGTGGAGTCGTGGTCGTAGCCGAGCACGTCGTAGGGGCAGGCGACGACGCATGCCGAGCAGCCGGTGCAGAGCCCCGACGTCACGACCTCTCGGAACAGATGGGCCCAGTGCGGTTTCTCAGGTGGCACGTCCCAACGATAGGCGGAGCGACCCGGCGGGGGCGGTAGCGCCGCCGCCGGGTCCGAGACCTGCCCGGTCAGCGCGTGAGCGCCGCCCCGACGTCCTTCGCCGTCAGCCCCGAAGCGACTCGAGCACCTTCGCCGCGTGCCCGTCGGCCTTCACGCTGTACCACGCGCGCGCCACCATGCCGTCGGGAGCCACGACGAACGTCGAGCGGATCGTGCCGACCGTCTTCTTTCCGTACATGGTCTTCTCGCCCCA
>JAJZMN010000042.1 GCA_021850345.1 Actinomycetes bacterium
GAGTGTCGCCCCGCCAGCTCCGAGGTCGCCGGGCAGCTCGACGTGGGCACTGGTACCGAGGTCGTGTTCATCGAGCGGCTCCGCTTCGCGGGCGCCGAGCCCATCGCCTGGGACCGGTCCTGGCTGCGGAGGGACCAGGCGAAAACGCTGATCGGCACCGATCTCTCCTCTGGTGGGCTCTATGACCTTCTCGCCGCCCGCTGCTCTGTGCGCATCACCGGCGGCTGGGAACGAATCCGGCCCGTCGTCCCGGAGGCGACCGAACGCAAGCTGCTGCGACTGGCACCCAAGGTGGCGGCCTTCTCCATCGAGCGCCTGGCCCTCGCGGGCGAGATCCCCATCGAATGGCGCCGGAGCCTCATCCGGGGTGACCGCTACTCGCTGATCGCCCAATGGCCAGCCCGCGCGCGCTCCCAATCCGACGGTCTCGCCTGATCGCCGGCCAGGTCGAACCGCGCGTGGCGACCACACTCGGGGAGTGGTGGAGCGTCACGGCGCGTGTCGAGTAGGGCAATATCTCGGGGTGAACCCGGCTCTCCGCTTCATCGCCGCGCCGGGCCTCGCGCCAGTCGAGTACGCCTACGTTGCCGCGGTCGACGCTCCAGTCACCATCCTCTGGCTCGCCGGTGCGAGTCCGCTCGATTCCGAGGGCGCAACGGTCGCCCCGGGCGACGTCGTTGCCCAGACCGAGGTGGTCATGTCCAATCTCGCGGGCGCCCTCTCAGCCGCTGGTGCTGCGCTGACCGACGTGGTCAAGACGACGATATTCGTCGCGTCGTCCCGGTCCGCTGACCTCGTGGCGGCGTGGGACGTCTACCGCCGGCACATGTCCGGCCACGACGTGCCGAGCACCCTCCTCGGCGTATCCGTGCTCGGGTACCCCGATCAGCTCGTCGAGGTCGAGGCCGTCGCGATGCTGCCGCTCGCTCGAAGCACCAGGCACTGACTCGAACCACCGGGCCGCCCACCGGCGCCCGCGCGGACACGTCCACGTGGACAGTCCCACGTTGACAGGTCAGTCCGATCCGAGCCACCACCGGCCCGCGGTCGTCAGTTGCAGCGTCCCGCCGACGAGTCGGGAAGACCCATACGGACTGGGCTCCTCCTGCGCGCCGATCCGGTCTGCGATCCCGGCCCAGCCGAGAATGCGAACCAGAAGGTCCAGATCCCAACCGAGCGACGTCCTGCGGTACTCCGGGTTCTGCATGTACGGGGCGAGCCATTCGTACTCGGTGTCTGCGCGCTCGCATACCCAGTCGAGCACTTCTTCGAAGGAGATCGGCCGGGAGTTGAGCAGATGGAGGATCTCGGCGGCCAGCTCGTCGAGGATCTCCTCCGAGCTCCGGTACCGGTTGTTCACCTGGAAGGCCGCGAGAGGGCCGAGCGACACGACCGCGTCGGCGGCTTTCATCCACCGGTCGAGCGGCTTTGCCCCGAGCTTTCCCCATGCAGCAGTGGCCCGGAGCTTGCCGTGCTCCTTTCGGAGCGCACCAGCCGCCACGGCCCACCGGAGGGTGAACCCGAGCTCAGGCAGCTGCGCGGCCGACATCGTCTTGTACGTCCGACCTCCGAAGGCCGGGTCGACTCTGTCCTGAGTGCCCAGGCGCCCTACGAGCTCCCTGGCGTCTGCGAGCGTGGGCTGGCCGGTCTGCGTGAGCTTGCGGCCGCCGCCGAAGAAGGTGGTCAGGACATCGAAGCGGGCGATCACCGGGGCGCGCTCGGCCGAAGCCACGACGTCGGTCGGAGCGGTGCGCGGGTCGCGTCGCCTCTTCGTGGCCGCGGCGGGGAGCCTCATCGCTCCGTAGCGCTCCAACGCATCGTTGACCGCGTCGAGGTCGCTCAGATCGACGCCCCTCGCCTGGAGGGCGGCGAGCATTGCCTTGGCGGGTCCCGCATGAGCCGGGTTGCCGATCCGGTGGAGGTACTCCGGCTCCTCCTCGTCGACCGCGGCAATCGTCTCTTCGACGAACGGTTCCGGGATGCCCGTACGACCGGCGCTGAAGCGGACGAAGCCTTTCACGACCGCAGGAAGAACGGCCGCGAGGTCTGTGTCGAGCAGCAGCGTTCGGGGGGCGAGCTCGCTCAGGATGAGGGAGACCACCGTTGGGCTCCATCGCAGCGGTCGGCCCTCGTAGTCCGAGCGAAGGTCGACGAGGTGGCGAGCGAGGACCTCGACGTCCTCGCCTGCGAAGCGCCCCGAGAGCTCCGACCCTGGTTGAGACGCCATGAACTCGCGGACGAGCGCTTCCCGCTCGGCGTGTCCGACCCCGATCTCACCGGGACGATCGTCGTTCAGCCCCGCTCGCCGGAGCCGAGCCCAGACGAGCGCCCTGGTTCGGGCGAAATCGTCCGTTCGAAGGTCGGCGTCCCCGTTCCAAAGATCCGACATCGCCATCGCGTCGCGCAAGCGCCCGAGCGCCTCTTCGGTCGGCACCTCTCCGATCTGCATGTGCGAATCGGCATTCGCCTTCCACGAGGCGACGACCTCTGCAAGATCTCCGCCGATCCACGCGTCCTTCGCTTGCCCGGACAAGTTGTGGTCGACGAGTGCGGCGAGCACGTGCTCTCGGGGCTCGCCCTCCTGGCGGAAGCCGATCAGGAGCGATGTCTGATCGCCGAAGACGTCGGTGACCACCCATGCCCGGGTGGGCGTCACCGAGCCGACGCTTCCAATCCAGCCGGGCAACCCCGGGGCGAGCTCCCGGATCTCCGAGACGACCCGTGCCGCCAAGCGGTCGTGTGGCGGCGGCACGACCCCGGCGAGCGCGCCGGCGACGGCTCCCGAGAACGGGTCGTGGCGCTGTCGGCACCGATGGAGCAGCGACTCCTCGAAGGCGGGGGCGTCGAGACGCTCGAGGAGCGCCTCGTGCCGAGCGCGCTCGAACGCGTCGAGCAACGCGCTCGCCCACATCTCCGCTGTGATGGGGTCGTCGCCCGCGAGCAGCTCGCGCCCGCCTGAGTCGATGAGCGCGTCTGCCGGTGAGCCGTCCGGCTCTGTGCGGTCGACCACCCGGAGGTGCGGAGGCCGATGGGCTTTGGGCGTCGCTCTCCCGCGCCGATGCCTGCGGCTCATCGTGGGGCCGCTTTATCGGGTCCGGGGTCCGGCCCTCCCTTCTGCGCGCGCTCGGCAAGGCGGTCGAGCGAAGCTTGCAGCTTGTCGGCCGTGGTGGCCCGAGCGCGAGCGAACCGGCGCTCGTCGGTCAGGTTCGTCCAGTCGTACGTGTGAGTCACGAGCGTGCGGGAAGCATCGATGGGTTCGAGCGTCCAACTCCAGAGGTGACCCGGTGGCTCGCGGCCGGGTTCTGCCGGCTTCCAGGCGATCCGTCGACCCTCCTCAAACTCGACCACGTGGTTCTCCCGGACCTTGCCCCCCGTGAGCGTCATGGTGAACACGTCGCCGACAGCTCTGACTCGCTGCCCGCTTGCCGCGTGGGCCAGGTTGTCGTTGCCGTCCCAGTGCGGCTGTTGCGCCGGATCGGCGATGAGCTCGAAGAGGTGACTGGCGTCAGCCGCGACCTCGCGGCTGACGCTGACGACGCGCCGACCCTCGGTCTTCCCGGTCATGGAGCCTCCTGAGATTCGGCATCGTCTGGGGTGGTCGCCACCGGCGTCACGACCGGCTCCGATCCTTGCGCACGCTCGTGACGGTTGCGAGGATCATGCGCGGATCCTGGTGAACGGCCCGTCTGCGCCCCTGCGCCCCGCCGTCCCGCCCCCAGCGCCCAG
>JAJZMN010000181.1 GCA_021850345.1 Actinomycetes bacterium
GTTGTCCGCGACCCGGCGTTATGCAGCACCCCGTTGGCTCAGGCGGGCCGACTTTCGGGGACATGCGGTAGGTGATGGCTACCTCGGCGGACGGGGCGTAGACCGGACGATCCATCGCCTCCCGTTCCAGGTTTGGGACATTGGGAGCCCGCCAACCGCACCGACGAGAACGCATGCCCTGGTCGAGGGGCACGAGAGGGCCAGTGAGCCGCTCGCGGGTCGTGGAGTGCGCACACGTTGGAGGGCCCAACGGTCCTTCTGCCAGGACTCGGCGACGAGGGACCCGCCGTTGTAGGTGCCGACGGCTTCGCAGGTGCGCGTGCTCGGGCAGGCCACTGCGTCGAGCATGCTGTAGCCCACGGCACTCGGATTGGGACTCGCCTGGAGTTGCCAATCCTTTCCGGTCCAGCGTTCTACGAGGGTCGACCGTGCACCTTGTGTCCCGACCGCGACGCAGAAGTGGGGGGACCGACACGACACCGCTCTCAGCACCGCCAAGGCGGTGGGGGCGGCTGGAGGGACGAGCCGCCAGGTGTCCCCGTTCCACAACTCGGCCAGCGGCACGTCCCGGTGGCTTGCAGACGGCTGCGCCTCGGCAGGGGAGCTGTAGTCCCCGACGGCGAGGCAGAAGTCTTGAGAGGTGCAGGACACCCCTGCCAAGGTGATGCTCCCGATCGGTGTCGGCGGGGCCGGGGGGAGCACTCGCTCCCTCGTCCACTTGCCGCCCCTCCAGATCGAGGAGAACAAGCCAAGACCTTGCGTCCCCACCACGGCACAGAACCTGGCCGACGGGCACGACACAGCACTCCCGGTCACGCCCCGTTGGCTCTTCCAGCGCGTGCCGTTCCACACGATTGCACCCGACGTCGAGACGGCAACGCAGCGTCGAGCCGTCGGGCAACTCACGGCAGCCCCGACAATTCCTGGAGGACCGATCAGAGGTGCCCGCTCTCGCTTCCATGCCTTCCCGGTCCAGCGAAGCACGAGCGTCCCGCGGCGCAGGGGAGGCTCGGAGTAGTACTCGCCCACCGCCGTGCACCTGTTCGGCGAGGTGCAGGCGATACCCGTGAGCGCGGCCGCGTGTTTGGAGGGAGTCCGGGGCCTCGCGTGATGGGCGCTCAGGGCATCCGCAGGCGACGCGCATGCGACCAAGAGCGCGACACCGAAAGCAAGGCACAAGGCCGCGCGCGCGGCGTTCATCCTCACCAGTGTCCCACGTGAACCTTCGGCGCCCCTGGAAGTGTCGTCCTGGGTGTCGGTGTCACGCTCCCGGCGATTGGGGCATCCCAGCTCCTCAGCTCGCCCGTTGGTCTGTGACACATGGTTGGGGCGGACTCCGAGCCAAGCTCAACGCTTGAAAGCCTCGAGCCGACAGGCTTGGTCGTGCGGCGCGCCATCTGATCTCAATCGAGGAAGTCTCGCTCCTCCGCGTCGTGGTCGGGCACGTAGCCGATGGCCTGATAGATCGAGTTGGAAATTGGATTCGCGAGGTCGGTGTAGAGCACGACGTGCTCGGCTCCGCCGTCGATCGCCGCGCGGCTCGTGGCAGCAGTCACGGCGGCGCCGTACCCGCGCCGCCGCCGATCCGGTGGCGTGTAGACCGGCCCGACGCGGGACACCGCCGCCGCGGCTGCGCTCTTGGCCGCCATCGAGACCGGCTCGCCGCCGTCGATCCACATCCACACATCACCTTGGGCGATGCGCCGTCGCGCCCACGTGGGCCAGTCGTCCGACGGCCTACTTGGCGCTGCTTCTTGATGAAACGCCGAGACCCAGTGGGCGACCAATCCTGCGTCGGCGTTCCGCGCCGGCCGAGCCTCGCCAGGTACGCCGGCACGCGGATGTAGCTCGCCCAGTACGTACATCCGCATGGAGGTGCGGCGCTGGGATGGCTGGCCGGTTCGATCGAGCCAGGCATCTGCGAACCGGGTGACCGAAACGCGCTCGCCGTTGACGCCCGGCAGGGGCCGGCAAGCGTCTGCGAGTGCGTGCGCGAGAGAGTTGACGACCTGCGCGTCGAGACGAGGCAGGAACAGGGGGAAGGGTGGCGTGTGCATCGCGATCCCGCGCACGTCGCCTGAGTCCTCGACGACCATCCACGCCGCGCCGACAGGCGCTGGCCGCACGCCACGCCGGATGGCGTCCACGTTCGTCGCGATGACGTTGGCGCTGAACTTTTCTTGGCGCAGGAAAGTATCTGCCGCTTCGGCGAAGACACTCACGTCGTTGAGCACTCGCACGTCCATGGCACATCATGCACCGCCTCCCGGCGGTGCTGACGTCACTCGCCGGGTTGCCGCAGTGCGCGAGGCGGCCGTCCCGTCGCTCGAGGCCATCGGTCGGCGCTGGCACGCCGAGCGCTACGTGGCACTCGTGTACGCCGACGCCGGTCGGACGGCCGACGTCAAGGGCGACCTCGAGCTGCACGTCTCTTCGGCCTTCGAGGGGCTGCTCGGCCGCGACGTCGAGGCCGGACGCGCCCGCACGGTCAAAAGGCGGTCAGCGAGGCCATGGCGGTGCTCACGCGCGAAGCGATCGTGAAACGGCAAGCAGAACGCGGTGTGGAACCCGCGTTACTGTGCGACTCCCCACTGCGCGGACGACTGCTCGATCCGCTCGGGGAAGCGGATCGCTGGGACGTGCTGTGGTAGCGGGCGACCGAGCGCTCTGGCCACAAGCCGTCGACGAGCGGCCGAGCTACGTCTCGGCCAAGCCGGTATGTATAGTGAGCAAGTACACGTCACCTGGGGGGGTCATGGTCGTCCTCTTCGAGGGAGAGGGCGGGCGCAAGGACAGTCGTGGAGGAACGTCTTCGTGAGGCGATGAGGGTGCGCGTGGAAGTGGAGATCGTGAGCTATGGGACGCTGCCGCGCAGCGGGGGGGAAAGTCGTCGCGTCGTCGACGTCCGGTCCCCTGAGGACGCTGGAAATGCATCGTGACGGGGTCGTGTGATGCGCATGGAATTGCCGCATGAACACGGCTCCGGCTGGCCTTCCGGCGCGAGGAGGGGGAGAGGCATACTCCATGTAGGAGCATCCGCGGCACCACGCTGGTCTCGGCGTCCATGATGGGTTGGATGCCGACGTTGTTTGCGACCGGCATCGGTCAGCTCCCAGAGACCCTGGCGAGCGGCATCGTGAACGGCTGCGTCTACGCCTTGGCTGCGGTGAGCCTGCTCGTTGTCTACAACGTCACCGGTGTCATCAACTTCGCCGTCGGGGACTTCCTCATGGCAGGCGCGATGCTCACGCTCCTGTTCGCCGGGCCGAATGGTGATCCGCATCGGCTGCCATTGGCGCTGGCCGTGCTCCTAGCAGTGGTGATCGTGACGGCTCTGGGTGGGCTGCTCGAGCTCCTCGTGATCCATCCCCGACGCCGCCAGGGGACCATATTCCTGCTCATTCTCACGATCGGGATCTCGTCGGTTCTCGAGGGCGGTGCGCTCATCCCTACGGGCTCCCTCACCTACGGGCTCCGCCCGTTCACGTCCGGTCCCGCAGTGTCAGTCGCTGGCGTTCTGCTCCCTCGGCAGGATTTCTGGATCGTCGGATCGACCTTGATCGTGATGGGTCTGCTCTGGTACGGCGCGACCCGGACGAGGACTGGCAAGGCGTTGCGAGCGTGCGAGGTCAACCCGACCGCGGCCCGCCTCGTCGGGATCCGGGTCGACAGGTACTGGACCATCGCGTTCGCGCTGGGAGCTCTCTTGGCG
>JAJZMN010000132.1 GCA_021850345.1 Actinomycetes bacterium
AAACGGCAGCGGCCGCAACGGCACCCGTCGGGGCCACGGTCTCGGCAACACCGAGCGGCGCGTGCCGGACGAACTCTTCCGTGATGCCACCGGCACCTCGCCGCGCGGCGAGCTGTGGGCGGCGATGCTCGACACGAAGGAGAGCTGGGACGCCCTCGTGCGTCGCCACGCGCCTGACCCCCGGACGCGCGACAAGATCCTCGCGAACCCGCTGTACCGCAACATCTCGGGGAGGTTCGTCCAGAGCCACGACTACATCGCGATGGAGCGGCTCTACGACCTCCACGCGCAGGGCAAGTACGACCTCATCGTCGTGGACACCGCGCCGACCCGGAACGCGATCGACTTCCTCGACGCGCCGGCACGCATGGCGGACTTCTTCTCGAGCCGGCTGCTGCGCTGGCTCACCGCGTCCTACCGGTCGCGCGTGGTGAACTTCGCGTCGCGGCCCTTCTACCAGGTGGCGGACCGGATCCTCGGCACCCAGTTCCTCGGTGACATCGCCGAGTTCTTCATCCTCTTCCAGTCGATGTACTCGGGGTTCGTCGAGCGGGCCGAGGCGGTGACGCGGCTCTTGTCGGACCGCCGCACGACCTTCCTCGTGGTCTCGACCCTGGAGGCGACGCCCGTGCGCGAGGCGGAGTTCTTCGCCAGGGCGCTCGTGTCGCGCAAGCTCCCGCTCGGGGCGATCATCTTGAACAAGGTGCTCCCGACGTACTTCCGGGACCGCGACGCGGCGATCCTCGCCGAACGGCTGCGAGACGGCGCGGGCACGGTCGCCGAACGGCTCGGCGGCACGCTCGGCACCGACCCGGCCCTCACGGCGAGGGTCCTCGGCGAGGTCGCGGAGAGCTTCTTGAACTTCGGGGTCGTCGCCCGGCGTGAGGCCGAGCAGCAGGCGGAGCTCGCCACGAGACCGGAGGTGCTCGCCACCGTTCCGTTCTTCGACGCCGACATCGTCGACATGGAAGGGCTCTTGCGGCTGGGCTCGATGATGTGGAGCTGACGGCGCTCCCCCTTCTCGGGAATGACGCCGCAGCCCGGGACAAATGGGGTGGAATACGTCGGTGCTCGACTACCACCTGCACCTGTGGCCGCACCACCAGCGGGAGGCGCCCCTCGTGCTCGAGCAGGTGGCGGCCTACTGCGAACGGGCCGGGCAGGCCGGGGTGGTCGAGATCGCCCTCACCGAACACCTGTTCCGTTTCGTCCAAGCCGACAAGTTGCTCGGCGGATTCTGGGACGACGAGGACGTTCCTGACCGCCTGCGCCGCTCGATGGCCGAGTACTGGCGGTTCCACGTGGCCGCCGACCTCGACGGCTACGTCGAGACCGTGCTGGAGGCCAAGCGCCTGGGGCTCCCCGTGGTCCTCGGTCTCGAGGTGGACTACTACCGCGGACGCATGGCGGAGGTGGCGGCGCTCCTCGACGAGTATCCCTTCGACGTCCTCTTGGGCTCGGTGCACTGGGTCGGAGGCTGGCGCTTCGACGACCTCGACGACGCGCTGTCGATGGCCGAGTGGTCGACGAGACGGGTCGACGACTGCTGGGACGCGTACACCGATGCGCTTGTCGAGCTTGCCGGGACGGGAGTCTGCGACGTGCTCGCGCACCCCGACGTGATCAAGGTCACCGGGAAGGTGCCAGGCCACCCGAAGGAGTGGTGGGACCGGATCGCGGACGCCTCGGCGAAGAGCGGCATGGCGGCGGAAGTGTCATCGGCCGGGTGGCGCAAGCCGGTGGGGGAGCAGTACCCGGCGGATGGACTGCTCGCCAGGCTCGCCGCGCGCGGCGTGCCGTTCACCACGGCTTCGGACGCGCACCATGTCTCGGACGTGGCCGACCGCGTCGGCGAGCTCCGCGCGTTGCTGGACTCGGTGGGCGTCCGGCACTTGACCGGCTTCCGGCGCCGCCAGGCGCACACGCTCCCGCTCGCCGGGCCGCCGGATGCGCAGGACCCGCCGATCGAGGCGACGCGGTGACGACGCCCGCCGAGCTCGCGCTGACCTGCACCGACCTCACGCCATCGGAGCTCGCGCACCTCCAGCGGCTTCTCGGCTCGTGGTCGATCCTCGCCGACCTCTCCTTCTCGGACCTCCTGCTCGTCGTCCCGACCTCGCCGATCCCCGGCGAGGAGGCCGGGTTGGTGGTGATGGGCCAGATCCGGCCGAACAACCGGCCCACGCTGCTCGAGGACGACCTCGTCGGCCAGACGGTCCTTCGATCGTCGTGGTCGTTGGCCGCTGCGGCCCTGGAACGGGGAGACGTCGTGCGCGGCGCGGTCCACCACCCGCTGATCGGCGAGTCGGTGCCTGTGGAGAACGTCCCCGTGCGCTTCGGCGACAAGGAGATCGCGGTCATGGTCCGCGTCTACTCACGCGCCGTCGCCACTCCGATCAGCATGTACGAGAAGAACTACTTCGAAGTGTTCGGCCGGCTCGTGAAGATGATCACCGACGGGGAATTCCCCTTCGCCCAGGAGGACGTCGGGACCGAGGAGACCCCAAGGGTGGGGGACGGCTTCGTGCTGGTCGACGGGGAGGGCCGCATCGAGTTTGCGTCGCCCAACGCGATCAACGCCTTCCACCGCATGGGCGTCTACTCCCCACCCGAAGGCCACAAGTTGACAGAGCTCGGCGTCGAGACCTCCGCCGTGCACTGGGCGCTCACGAGCTGCCACCCGGTCGTCGAGGAGGTGGAGCGCCGACCTGACGTGATCGTGCTCGTCCAGTGCATCCCCCTGCTCGAGCACCACGTCGCCGACGGGGCGGTCGTGCTCCTTCGTGACGTCACCGACGTGCGGCGACTGGACCGGCTGCTCCTGTCCAAGGACGCCGCGATCCGCGAGGTGCACCACCGGGTCAAGAACAACCTGCAGACGATCTCGTCGCTCCTCAGCCTGCAGGCGCGGCGTCTCTCGTCGGCGGACGGCAAGGCCGCGCTGCAGGAGGCCGAGCGCCGGGTCCGGTCGATCGCGGTCGTCCACGAGATCTTGTCGAGGGACCCGAGCGACCAGGTGCCCTTCGACGAGATCGTCAGCTCACTCGTGCGGATGGCCGAGGACTCGGTCGTCTCGTCGAACCCGGTGAAGATCGCCGTGGAGGGAGATCTCGGCGAGGTGACTGCCGACGTCGCCACTCCCCTCGCCGTCACCCTGGCGGAGCTCCTGCAGAACGCTGTCGAGCATGCGTTCGCGGGTGCCGACGGCGCGGGTGCCGACGGCGCGGGTGCCGGCGGCGCGGGTGCCGGCGGCGCGGGTGCCGGCGACGCCCAAGGGGAAGGCGGGAGCGGGACCAAAGCGGCCACCGGCACAGGCGACCGTCCGGTCGGTCACGTGACCGTGACCCTGGCGCACGGGCGTCAGGGGCTGGGGATCACCGTGCGCGACGACGGCAAGGGACTGGAGCCCGGGTTCGACATCGAGCGCACGACGAGCCTCGGGCTGTCGATCGTGCGCGACCTCGTCGTGAGCCAGCTGGGCGGCTCGATCACGATGGGGGCGGCCGACGGCCGGGGGACGGTCGTCGACATCCGGCTGCCACCCGGACGCTGAGGGCGTGTCCCCTCAGCTCGCCTCAGCGGCCCTCAGCGGCCCTCAGCTCCCCTCAGCGGCGGATGCTCACCGGCGCGATCGGCCCTGCCGGGGCGCCCGAACTGCGGCGAGCGGCGAGCCAAGCCTTGCGGAGCTTGCGCCGCTCCTCTTCGGAC
>JAJZMN010000208.1 GCA_021850345.1 Actinomycetes bacterium
GGTGCAACTTCTGTGAAGAATATCTGGAGCGGACGACGGGACTCGAACCCGCGACCCTCACCTTGGCAAGGTGATGCTCTACCAACTGAGCCACGTCCGCGTGTGCCGGACACTTTACCGCGACCGGTTGCCCGGCGTGAACCCCAAGTCGCGGGCTCCGGCTCAGGGCGATGCGTCGACAGCCGCCGCCACCAGCTCGGCGACGGCGTCGTCGAGCAGAACGGCGACCTCGTCGACATCGGGCACGAGGCGGGGACAGCCGACCACGCCAAAGTGGACGGTGCTTTTGTAGGTCATGCTGGTGATGTTGAGGCCGACGCCATCGGTCACCGGACCTGCGGGATAGATCGCGGACACCGGACGGCCCGCCCACCAGAGCGAGACGTCAGGGACGACGACGCTCGACACCACGACGTTCGCGGGCGGGGAGAGCCGATCGAACAGCGAGAGGTGCCCGACGGCACGCATCAGGCTTGAGACGATGACCGGGGGTACGGCTTGGAGCAACGTCTCGAGGAGCTCCCCGCCCGCGAGGCTCTCCTGCTGCTTTGCCACTCTCGAGGCCCTCGCCACGGCACGAAGTCGTGCAGCAGGGTCGTCGATGGTCGACCCAAGCGGCACAAGCATGCCCGACACGTAGTTCCCGACGTGCGCGCGCCGCTCTGCGGGTACCGAGGCGTGGCCCCGCGTCGACACCGGCACCAGCGCGACCAGGGACCTGGCGGGCAACTCGGAGCGGTACGTCAAGTAGCTGCGGAGCGCCCCACCGACAGCCGCGAGGATCACGTCGTTCAACGTGGCACCGCGGCCGCCTTGCGCCGTCTCTTCATCGGCACCAAGTACGCTCCGAACGAGCTCCAGGTCCGAAAGGGGCACCGAGAAGCAGGCGTAACGCCGCTCCCTTGTCGCGCTGCCGTTGAGGGAGGTGCGAGGCGCGCTGAACGGCGCTGGCGGCGGAGCGAGGCCACGGTTCGCAAGATCGCGGTTTTGTCTGCTGAGCGCGATCAGTGCGTCGGCACTGCGCTCGAGCAGCGCGGCCGCCGCGTCCGACTGACGGGCGAGCGAGCTTGCCGCGTACTTCCACATCGCGAGCGCCGAGGGGACCCCAACGTCCTCGGTGGGGTCGACGCTGGCGGCGCTCCCGGCCTTCGGCGCCCCGGCTCCGGTCTCGTCCGGCGCAAGATCGAGAAACGCCGCCATCGCGGTCGCTCCGGAGACGCCGTCGAGGATCGCATGATGCAGCCGCGCGACGACGCCGGTGCGTCCGCGGGCGAGACCGTCTGCCACCACCATCTCCCACAGCGGCCGGTCGAGAGGAAGCTGCCGGCTGAGCACGTCGCCGACCAACTCCTCGAGCTCGTGCCGGCCGCCTGGCGCGGTGGCCGTCGCCCGCCGGATGTGCGCGTCGAGATCGAGCCCTGGCGCGTCGACCCAGACCGGGCGCTGCAGGTCGAGCGGCGCTCGCACGGCCTGTCGGAGCAGCCGGGGTACACGACCGACCCTCTCCCCTACGACCGCCCGGATCGCGTCGAACTGACGGGTGGCAAGGTCCGCCTCCCCCACGTGGCTGGACGGGCCGGGGGAGCTGGACGGGCCGGGGGAGCTGGACGGGCCGGGGGAGCTGGACGGGCCGGGGGAGCTGGACCGGCCGGGGGAGCCGGACGGGCCGGGGGAGCTGGACGGGCCGGGGGAGCTGGACGGGCCGGGGTGGCTGGACGGGCCGGGGGAGCTGGACCGGCCGGGGGAGCCGGACGGGCCGGGGGGGCCGGACGGGCAGGTCTCACCTGGTGCAGGGTCGAGCACCACAACGCCCGCGACGTGCAGTCTGCTCGTCGGCGTCTCCATGGCAAGAAACGCGGCGTCGAGCCCCGAGAGCGGTTCCAGCGTGCTCCTTCCGATGTTCTCGCGGGCGCCCGGTGGCTACCGGCCGCTGTGCCCAAACCCGGCAGCGCCACGCGCGGCGGCCGGAAGCCCGTCTATTTCCACCGGCAAGAACGCTGCCCGCACGACGGACTGGACGACCAGCTGGGCGATACGGTCACCGCGCCGCACGTCGTAGTCCTCGGTGGGATCCGTGTTCACGAGGAGCACCGCGAGCTCACCGCGATAGCCGGAGTCGATCAGTCCGGGGGTGTTGAGGCACGTCACCCCGTGACGCAGGGCGAGGCCGCTCCTCGGCTGCACGAACCCCGCGTACCCCTCGGGGATGGCGACCACGATGCCGGTCGGCACCGCGGCCCTGCCCCCACCCGCCCGGAGATGGGCGTCGGTCCTGGCGTACAGGTCCGCGCCGGCGTCTCCCGGACGGGCGTAGGAGGGCACGGGGAGCCCGGCGTCGAGCTGGTGGAGCGGAACGGCGAGCACCTCTGACACCGGGGGGATGGTAACCGGACCGACGGGATGGATCTGACGCCCGGGTGTGGCAGTAGCCTCTGGCAGCAATGCTGGCCTGGATGGACCTCGAGATGACGGGACTCGACCCCGGAAAGGACGTCATCGTCGAGATCGCCACCCTGATCACCGACGACGACCTCGCGCTGGTGGCAGAGGGGCCGGACCTCGTCGTCACGGCAGCACGCGAGCAGCTCGACGCCATGGGCGACGTGGTGCGAGAGATGCACACGCGCTCAGGGCTCCTCGCTGCGATCGAGTCGTCCACGCTCTCCCTCGAAGAGGCGGGCAAGGCGACGCTCGAGTTCCTCCGAACGCACATCCCTGAGCCCGGAACGGTGCCGCTGTGCGGGAATTCCATCGGCATGGACCGTCGGTTCCTCGCCGCCCACCTCCCCGAAATCGAGCGGTTCTTTCACTACCGGTCGATCGATGTCTCCACCGTGAAGGAGCTCGCGCGCCGATGGTTGCCCGAGGCGCTCGCGGGCGCACCGCACAAACATGGCAGCCACCGGGCCATGGACGACATCAAAGAGAGCGTCGCCGAGCTCGCCTACTACCGCGAGTCGGTGTTCCGGAGCAGATGACGGAGCAGGCTGCGTCGCCTCCGCGAGAGGCGAGAGAGAGCATGAGCTACGACGAGGCGGCCACCCAGCTCACCGCGCCCGGTCAGCTCTTCGAAATGGAAGAGGCCGCGATACGCGGCATCCGCATGCGGACGTGGAAGGCCGCGCCCCCGTCACTGCGGTCGGTGCTCGACCTCTCCCTCGGCTACGGCGATGCCGACTACCTCGTGTACGAGGGACAGCGGACGACGTACGCGCAGCACTATCGGATCGCTGCGACCATCGCCCACCGGCTTCGCGACGACCTCGGCGTCCGGAAGGGCGACCGCGTGGCAATCGCCATGCGGAACCTCCCTGAGTGGGTCATGGCGTTCTGGGGTGCTGTCGCCGCCGGAGGAATCGTGGTGCCGCTGAACGCGTGGTGGACCGGTGGCGAGCTCGCGTACGGTCTTGCCGACAGTGGCGCAACCGTCGCCTTCGTCGACTCCGAACGGGCCGACCGGCTCTCGCCGCACGTCGGCGAGCTGCCGGAGCTTCGCACCGTCGTCACCGCAGGGGACACCACGGCGAACGCAGCCACATCGCTCGGTCCGAAGTTCGGCGACCTCCTCGGGGACATCGACGCCGACGCGACGCCTCCCGAGATCGAGCTGCACCCGGACGACGACGCGACGATCTTCTACACCTCGGGGACCACGGGGAAGCCGAAGGGCGCCGTCGGGACGCACCGCAACACCTGCACCAACCTG
>JAJZMN010000117.1 GCA_021850345.1 Actinomycetes bacterium
ACCGCACTGGCCGTCGGGGCACCACCGGCTCCCCTGCCGTACAGCATGAGCTCGCCCGCGGCCTCACCCTCCACGAAGACCGCGTTGAAGGCGCCGCGCACCGAGGCAAGCGGGTGGCTGGACGGCACCATCGCCGGATGGACCCGCACGGACACGTCGGGCCCGCCGTCGACGAGCTCAGCGATCGCGAGCAACTTGATCACGTAGCCGAGCCGCGCCGCGTAGTCCACGTCGAGCGACCGGATGCCGGTGATGCCCTCGCGCGACACGGTCGTGCCGAGGACGTCGCTCCCGAAGGCGAGCCCCGCAAGGATGGCCGCCTTCGCGGCCGCGTCCTCGCCGGAGACGTCCGACGACGGGTCCCGCTCGGCGAGCCCGAGCGACTGCGCCTCGGCCAGCGCCTCGGCGTAGTCCATCCCGTCGTCGGCCATGCGCGTGAGGATGGAGTTGGTCGTCCCGTTCACGATGCCCATCACGCGCAGCACGCGCTCGCCGGCGAGCGACTCGCGCAGGGGCCGGATCACGGGGATCGCACCGGCAACCGCGGCTTCGTACAGGAGGTCCACGTGGTTGGCGGACGCGATGTCCGCCAGCTCCCCGCCGGCTTGCGCGAGGAGCACCTTGTTCGCCGTCACCACCGGCTTGCCCGCGCCGAGCGCGGCCTCGACGAGGGCCCGGGCGGGGTCGAGCCCGCCGATGAGCTCGACGACCACGTCGACGTCGGCCCTCTCGACGAGCGCCTTGGCGTCACCGGTGAAGAGCGCGGGGTCGACACCTGGGGGCGCATCCCGCTTGCGGCCCATGTCGAGGACCGCGATCCCGGCGAGCTCCAAGTGGACGCCGGTGCGCGCGGCGATCTCCCCCGCTCGGGTGCCGAGCAGGGCAGCCACCGCCCCACCGACATTGCCGTGGCCGAGCAGCGCGACCCGGACGGGCCGAGTGCCTGGGCCTCTCGTGCTGGCCGCCATTCGTCGAGGCTACCGCCCGGCCAGAACCCGACGAGAAGGCTGCGCTTCGCAAAGATGACCTCGCCGGTGCTTTTCGGACAGTCGATGTGCGCGAACATGGACGCCGGGGGGCGACCCGTCGAGCGGGGCGGGAGAAGGCACGAGGGGAGACTGCGATGGGAACGGCGTGGAAGTCGGCCGCGGGGGCGCTTTCGGTCGCGGTGGCGGCTCTTGCTCTGAGCGCCTGCTCTTCGAGCCCGGCAAAGCACCACGCCACACACGCCAGGACCACCACGAGCCGGCCCCCGGCGTCGACGACCACGTCGTCGACACCGACATCCTCCGCCACCTCCTCTTCCACCACCACCACGACCGCCGCTGCAGGGATCGCGAAGTGCAACGTCTCGGGCCTTCGGATCGCCGTCTCGGGCCAAGGCGGTGCAGCCGGTACGCAGGAGACCACCTTTTCGATGACGAACACCTCGTCGGCACCCTGCTCGACGTACGGCTATCCCGGGCTCCTCCTCGTGACCACGGCAGGCGCGGCCCTCACGACGACCGTCGTCCGCGGCGGCGGGCTGGCGTTCGAGAACATCGCCCCGGCCACCGTGACACTGGGAGCTGGAGCCGTCGCCTACTTCAACGTCGGGTTCAGCGACGTCCAGACCGGCACAACCACGTGCTCGTCGACCCACACGATCGAGGTGACGCCGCCGACAAACACCGCGCATGCCACGGTCGACGTCGCACGCGGCATCTACGCCTGCGACAACGGGACCCTGCACGTCTCCGCCGTCTTCTCCTCGACAAACGCTTCGGCGACGCAGACCACCGCGCCGCCGTCGTAGGGGGGTCGCGTGGACGGAGAGCCCGGCATGCACCGGCGGAAGCTGAAGACCGTCGCCATCGTCGGGGCGCTCCTTGCAGCCGGCACCTTCGTCGCCCGGAAGCTCGGCTACAAGGTGGGCGGCGACGTCGTCGTCCGCTGCCGCCAGGGCCACCTCTTCACCACCTTGTGGATCCCCGGGGTCAAGCTGAAGGCGATCGATCTCGGGATCGCCCGCATCCAGCACTGCCCGGTCGGCCACCATTGGTCGCTGGTCGTGCCGGTACGCGACCGGGATCTCACCGACGACGAGCGCCGGGACGCGGCGGCCGTCCACGACATCCGCCTGCCCTGATCGGGGATCGCCATCGGCGATCAGCCGAGCGCCCCCGGCGATCAGCCGAGCGCCCCCGGCGATCAGCCGAGCGCCCCCGGGATGCTCTACGTTTTTTGGAGCCGTCCGCGGCGGCCGTGTGATCGGGAAAGGGGTCCGGTGAGCTACCTCACGCAGTGGTCGTTCGACCCCTTCGTGGTCGTCGTCGCAATCATCGTGGCATGGCACGAGATCGGGCTCGCCCACCTCGCCCGCCGCTCGAGGCCGGAACGCAACCGGGCCCGCCGCCGGCGGTCACTCCTCTTCTACGCCGGCCTCGCGGTGCTGCTGCTGGCCGTCGCCTCGCCGATCGACTACTGGTCGAACTCCTACTTCTTCGTCCACATGATCGAGCACGTCCTGATCATGTTCATCGCGCCGGTGCTCGTCGTCACCGGCGCCCCGTGGCTGCCGCTGATCCACGCTTTCCCCGTCGGCGCCCGTCGCAAGGTCGGGCGGGAGGTCCTCCTCGCCGGCTGGGCCGCACCGTTGCGTGCGGTCGGGCGCTTCCTCACGAACGGGCTCGTCGCAGTGCTCGTCTTCAACATCGTGATGGTGTTCTGGCACATTCCGGGCCCGTTCGACCTCGCCGAGACCAACCAGCTGGTGCACATCTGGCTCATGCACGCGAGCTTCTTCGTCTCGGGCGTCTTCTTCTGGCTCCAGATCGTCCCCTCGTACCCGCTTCGTCCGAAGCTCACCTACGTCGGCAGCGCGGCGGCGCTGATCTTCTCCAACGCGGTGATGTTCGTGCTGGCGATGGCGCTCAGCCTCTTCACGACGCATTCGTGGTACACGGTGTACAACCACGTGCCGGGCGTCACCCTCTCGCCCTTCCTCGACCAGCAGGTCGGTGCCGCGATCCTGTGGGTCTGCGGCGACTTCTGGGCGCTGCCGGCGCTGATCTGGGTCATGCACAAGGCCGTGCGCGCCGAGGGTTCCGCGAGCGCCCTCATCGACCGGGCGCTCGGCCGCCAGATGGCGTCGATGCTCGGACGGGCGCCACAGGCCTGACGCCGAGGATCAGCCTCTACCTTCCCGAGTACCTTCCCGAGCGGGGCCGTGCGACCGCGCCGGCTGCCGGCGCCACGGTCAGCCACAAAGCGATGGTCACCACGAGCGAGGTCAGGTACCCGAAGGGCCGGATCCCGACGTCGGGGGAGACCGCACCTGCAAAGAGCATGAGGATCCAGGCGCTGAAGAAGAACGCCGGGCCTGCGGCCAACAGCTTCGGAATGTCCCGCATCGCCCTTCCTCCTTGCCGTAGGCGCGGCTGGCGCCGTCGGCGCAGTCGGCGCGGCTGGCGCACCCGGGGGCCGACGTCGCCGGTGGCCGACGTCGCCAGCCTCCTCCCCGGTGCGCCCCCGGGACCAGGGGCAATGGTCACAGCGTGCGGGCGGGGCGCTGGCGGGCGGGACGCAGGGGCGCAGGGGCGCAGACGGGCCGTTCACCAGGATCCGCGCATGATCCTCGCAACCGTCACGAGCGTGCGCAAGGATCGGAGCCGGTCGTGACGCCGGTGGCGACCACCCCAGACGATGCCGAAT
>JAJZMN010000235.1 GCA_021850345.1 Actinomycetes bacterium
ATCCACCGCGCGGCCGGCGCTCAGGACCTCGGAGGGCCGCGTCCCTTCGATCGGCGAGACCCTGGTGCAGGTGATGTCCTTCGGCGACCGTGGCGGGGAGGAGCTCGACGGCGTACCGAGCGTGACGGTGACGCCGCGCACCGACGACATCGGCACCCTCGAGTTCCACCAGATGGACGCGGCGATCCGGGCGGGAAGGCTCGCGGGAGGCGCGGCGCTTACCGCGCTTGCCGGGCTTGCCGGTGCCGGGCTTGCCGGTGCCGGGCTTGCCGGTGCCGGGCTTGCCGGGCTTGCCGGTACCGGGCTTGCCGGGCTTGCCGGTGCCGGGCTTGCCGAGCCAGGGCGACCGGGCGCTACGGGACGACGAGCCCCAGCGCGAAGGTCCAGCCCGTCGTCTTCGACTTCATGAAGACGACCTTGCGCTCGGCTCCCTTGAACTTGTAGCTGAGGCTGCCGCGGGGCGTCGACAGCATCTCCTTGACGGCGTGGCGAAGCGTCGGGCTCCCGAGCGCCGACGGGAAGGAGAAGATCAGAGAGGTGTCCTTGTTGAGGGCGCACTTCCCCTTCGAGTCGATGGCGTAGAAGACCATGTTCGAAGGGAAGGCCATTGCCCTCTGGACGATCGTCGCCAGCTTCACCAGGTCGATCGACGCACCGAGGGCGCCGACGACTCGCGCGCCGACCCGTATGGGCGCAGCGACGATTGCGGACAGTTTCCCCGTGGCCTTGCTCGTCACGAGCGTCCCCTCGACGTCCCGTCCCGCCATCAGCGAGGGGAAGTAGGACCGGTCCGAGAGGTTGTTGTTGGTGAGGCCCTCGTCGGTCGTGAAGTACGAGCCGTCGGGCCTGACGTACCAGACCGCTGCCGCCGCCTTGACGCGGTGGCGGATCGCTGCCAAGGGAGAGCTGATGCGAGCCCACTGGCCTGACGCGGCATCGCTGCCGGCGGCGACAGCCGCGAGTGCGGTCAGGGCGGACGCGAGGTGTTGCTCGACGAGACTCGAGTACGCGCGCAGCGCGACGCGCGCGTCCACGGAGATGTGCTCGACCTTGTCGATCTTCACGGCCTGTCCGGCGAACGCCAACGGGGACAGTGCGACCGATGAGAACGAGAGCACCACGGCGACCGAAACGACTGCGGCGATCCGCTTCATGTGTCCTCCTGATCAAACCGCAACTCCGAAACCAGCCTGCGACCTCCTCGTCTCGGACGTAGGGCCGATGGTCACCTCTCCTTGGGCACCGTCGACCGCAGCCACATTTCACGGAACCGCCACATTGGACGGAACGGACCGTTCGTAGGTTGGGAGTGCAGCCCTCGCGCCCGGTCATCGCGACCCGAAGGACGCAAGGGCAGCGAGACGGCGGCGCCGACGCGCCGCACGAGGCGAAGGAGATGACGCGATGCCGATGTACTTGATTCAGGCGCGCTTCACGACGAGCGGGATCAGCGGAGTGAAGCAGGAAGGCGGCACGAGCCGCGAACGTGCCGTCAAGAAGGCCGTCGAAAGCCTCGGAGGCAGGCTGGAGGCCTTCTACTTCGGGTTCGGGAGCGCGGACACGTACTCGATCGTCGAGCTTCCGGACAACGAGAGCGCGGCGGCGATGTCCGCGGCGGTCAGCTCGTCGGGCGCTGCGGTGACCGAAGTCGTCGTGCTCCTTACGCCGGCACAGATCGACGCCGCCATCGAGCGGACCGTCGACTACCTGCCGCCCATCAAGGGTTGAAGCCGGCGATCAACGGGCGCCGGCTTTCGGGACCTGCTTTCCCACCGGCTCTCGGCGGGTTGCGCGGCGGGCTCCGGCCCCCGCTGCGCGTGAGCCCCCGGGGCCTAGGAAGCCCGGGACGCGTTGCGCGTGGCGCCCTCGGCCACCGTGATGTGCCCCGGGCCTTCGGAGGAGTGACCGCGGCGAGCCGGCGAGTCCGCGGCCCGGCCGGGCCGCGCAACCGGCAGGCCGTCGCGACGGACGACCGCACGAACCAGTGGGCCCGCCTGGGCCGGAGCGTTCCCGCGTGCCGCTCCTTCGCCCGGACCAGAGGTCGGCGCGGCGACCGCCGGTGCGAGGAGCGGCTGCGCACCGCCCGATGGCGAAGCAACGGGCCCGTGGCCGGTGCCGTAGCTCCCGCTCTCGGGCCGCACGAACGCGACGACGACGCCCGTGGGCGATGTCGAGGGCCGTCCGCGATGCGGCGTCGTCGCACCGTGGGACTGTCCGTGCTGCGACGAGGGCACACCGGCCGGCTGACCGTGATGCGGGGGACGTCCATGATGTGGTCCACCAGGATTGGCCCGCGGCCGCGCGGGTTGCGGTGAGGTGAAGACGGCGGGCACCGGGCGCGCGGGCCCCTGGGGTGCGGAGAGCGAGCGTGCGGCGGGCACGGCGCTGCTCGGCGTCACCGTCACGGGCAGCGCGACGGCAGGACGGGAAGGATCCCGCGTGCTGCGGGTGGGTTTGCCCCCCAACGCCGAGGGCAGCGATCCCGAAGGGATGCGCCCCTGGGCACAGGAGAACCCGAGTGTGCGGCAAACCGGCAGGCGCGACGAACTCTGGAAGGCACCCGAGTACCAGCCGACGGCCGCAAGGCTCCCTGCCAGCCCAACTGCCGCGAAACCCCATGCAAGCGCCGCCAGCGCTCGTGTGCTCCGTCCCATCGGAGTCACCCCCTCAGCCCTTGGAGAGTGTACCGCACCGCGCGGTCTCCGTCCTGGGGATGTCCTGACGCTTTTCCGGGGCTTGCCGGCATGGCCGAACTACTGGCTCGCTCCGCGTTTCCGCCGCGGCGGTGGCCGGCAAGTAGCATCACGGGTGCAAGCCAGGCGCGCCGTGCAAGCCAGGCGCGCCCTCGAAGCCAGGCACGGCCGTGCAAGCCACGCGCGGCCGTGCAAGCCAGGAGCCGGCAGACGAACGGAGTGACGGTGGCGGGAGCACAGCGCCGTGGCACCACGCGCGCAGACGACAGGGGATCCAACGCGCGGGGCGAACGGACGCGTCGTCGGATCGCCGAGGCGACGCTCTCGCTCCTCGTGGAGAGCGCCGCGCCGCCGACCGCCCACGACATCGCCACGCGCGCGGGCGTCTCGCACCGGCTGGTCTTCCACCACTTCGAGGACCTCGACGCCCTGCACCTCATGGTGAGCGGCCTCTACGTCGAGCGCTTCGGCGGGCTGGCCCCGGTCGTACCGGCGGACCTGCCGCTCGAGACGCGCATCGAGCGCACTGCCGGCATGCGAGCGACGCTCTACGAGTCGATCGGGAACCTCGGGCGCAATGCGGCCGCGCTCGCGCCCAACCACCCGGGTGTCGCCCAGGGCACGGCCGCCACCCACCGGATCCTGCTCCACCTGCTCGAGACGACCTTCGAGCCCGAGCTCGACGGTTGCGGCCGGACGCAGCGAAAGGAGGCGCTCGCCGCGCTCGATGCTGCGTCGTCCTGGTCGCTCTGGGACCGGCTCCGCCGCGTCGACGGCTTGTCGGTCACGTCCTCGCGCAGGATCGTGTCGCGCCTCCTGCGCGCCGCGCTCGTGGGCGCTCGGGCGACCTGACCTGAGCAGCACGCGCTGGTGCGAGTCGCCGGGGCCAGCGGGAGTTTCCGGGATGCCTCGGTCGTTTGCTGCCGCGCCGGTGCGAGTCGCCGCGCGCAGTCCCCCCACACAGGGGACTCAGCCGGCGATGAACCCCTCGA
>JAJZMN010000218.1 GCA_021850345.1 Actinomycetes bacterium
CGTGCTTGCGGCATCCGCCGGCGCCCGCCGCGGTGAGCTGGTCGCGTTGCGTTGGCGCGATGTCGACCTCGATCGCGGGACGCTTTCGATCGAGCGGGGGATCGTGACGGTGAAGGGCGCGCTCGTGGAGCACGGCACCAAGACGCACCAGAGCCGCCGGATCACCCTCGACGCCGGCACCGTGGCGATCCTGAAGGAGCACCGCGCCCGGGCCGAGACCAACGCGAGAGCCGCCGGCACCGTCATCAGCGCAGACTCCTACGTCTTCAGCCGCGCCGTCGACGGGTCGGTTCCCTGGCGCCCCGACGCGACGACGAGGGACTTCCGAGTGCTGTGCGACAAGGCCGGCGTGACCGGCGTGCGCCTCCATGACCTCAGGCACTACGTGGCCACTCGCCTGCTCGCCGCGGGGATCGACGTGCGTACGGTCGCCGGCCGCCTCGGTCACCGGAACCCTGCGACGACGCTGAACGTCTACGCGCACTTCGTCCCCGAAGCCGACCAGGAGGCCGCCGAGGAGTTGGGTTCGATCTTCGGGAAGGCGTTCGAGGTCGCCGATCGGATAAGGACGAGCACATAGGCGCACGTGCCTTCGACGGTCGCTGGGGTATCCGAAGGACCTCCGCGCTGTCTGTTGAGGATGTGCGCCAGCAGTCACCGACTATTCCTCTTCGAATCCCTGGTCGCTGAAGTGGAGGGTGCGGGCGTTCTCGGTGACGGTACGGATGACCGCTTCGTCGAAACCATCAGGGGAGCCGGCCGCGATCTCGACGGCGACCTCTACGGTGGTGGCGGAATCGGCCAGGTGTTGGACGACCTCTTGGACCACCCGGCCGAACTCCAGGCTCAGCCGGTCGGAGCGCAACACGACGCTGCCGTGGAAGCGCCGTGGCTTGGCTGAGCCTGCCGGCGGCGCGACCACCGAGGTGGTCGGTTCCGGCGTGATGGGACGCGCGGAGCTCGTGGCGCCGGCCGTCGTGGCTTGGCTCGTCGCCTGTTCGTCGGCTCGAAGCTGCGCCGTGGCTACCTCTGCTCGCACGAGCAAGCACGAGGGTGCGAAGTGTGAGGCGTTCCTCCCACACGAGCCGGTCGCCGGCTATGTTCGACTACGAGACCCGGCGCAAGAGCCTCTACGAGCGGATGGCGAATCTCGGGATCGACCTCGTGTTCCTCCCTCCCTCGGGGGATCTCGAGTACCTCACCGGGTTCAAGCGGCGTGTCCCCGCCTTCGGCAACATCGAGTACGCGCACAGCTGGGTGACCGGTTGCTTCCTCGCCCCCGACCGGGAGCCGGCGTTCGTGCTGCCGCGGATGGTGGTGGCATTCGACACGCCGGATGGCCTCACTGGCGACGTGACGATCGTGGCCGAGACCGACGACAGCGATGCAGCCTTCCGGCGCGTCGCCCAGTCCTTCGGCGCGGTCTCAAGGCTCGGCATCGGCGCGCGAGCGTGGGCCGACACGACGGCAGCCCTGCTGCGACTGCTGGGGTCGTGCAAGCTGGTGAGCGCGGATCGCCTCGTGAACCCGATGCGCCGAGTCAAGTCGTCCGACGAGCTCTAGAGGATGGCGAAGGCGTGCCGCATTGTGGACGAGGCACTCGCGCTGGTGAGCTCGTCGGTACGCGCCGGGACCACTGAGCTCGAGATCGCCCGTGACGTCGACTTTTACATGCGTGAGTTGGGCTCGGTCGTGCCCTCGTTCGACACCGCCGTCTTCAGCATGGGCGCGGCGAGCGGGCGCGACGCGAGCGTGCGCCTGTCGGCGGGCAGGCTCGTGCCGGGGATGGGAGTCTCCTTCGACTTCGGTGCCGTCGTGGACGGCTACTGTTCCGACTTCGGCCGGACCATCCACGTCGGTACGCCCTCGACGGAGTACGAGCGCGTCTACGAGGTGGTGATGGCCGCGCAGGCTGCGGGCATCGCGGCCGCGCGTCCCGGTGTGCGGGCGTCGGCGGTTCACGCGGCCACCCGCCAGGTGATCGTGGAGGCGGGACTCGGCGAGTGGTTCCGGCACCGCACGGGTCACTGCATCGGCCTCGACGTCCACGAGCGCCCGTTCATCTCGGAGGAGGACGACACGCCCCTCGAGCCCGGGATGACGTTCACCATCGAGCCGTCGGTGTTCCGCCCCGGGCGCTACGGCGTACGCGTCGAAGACGTCGTGGTCTGCGAAGTGTCCGGTAGCCGGAAGCTGAACGAGTACCCGGTCGACCTCGTCGCCAACGGCTGAGCGCCCGGCGGTCCCGACTCCCGAGTGGTACGTGAGGCACCAGCAAACTCGTTCGGCGCGTCCGAACGTCAGGGGTTCGCGCTGCAATCACCCGCTACCATTCACGACCGATGCCGTCCAGAGCGCCTGCAGATCCTGAGCCGAAGTCGGCTGCTCCCAGGCGCCTTGCCCAGCCCCTCGGGTCCGGGCGGGACCGCGTCGCAGCGAAGCGTCTGGCGTCGGGTGGCGCCTCGCCCCGTGCACCGCGTCGCACCGGTGCCGCGAGCGACGGCGGAAGGCCGCGGGTGGAATTCGTGCAGTCGCTCGAGCGCGGCTTCGCGGTGATCCGCGCCTTCGGGCCCGATCACACTCACATGAGCGTCACCGACGTGGCACAGGCGACGGGGCTGACCAGGGCGGTGGCGAGGCGCTTCCTCCTCACCTTGGTCGAGCTCGGCTACGTGCGCAACGAGGGGCGCTCCTTCTCGTTGCGGCCACGCATCTTGGAGCTCGGCTACGGCTACCTGTCGGGGCTCACCTTCCCCGAGATCGCGCAGCCCTACATGGAGGAGCTTTCGGCGAAGGTGCAGGAATCGACCAGTGCGGCCGTCCTCGACGGTGACGAGATCGTGTACGTCGCGAACGTCGTCCCGCGTCGAGTCATGACCATCAACGTCCCGATTGGCGGTAGGGACCCCGCCTACTGCACGTCGCTCGGGCGGGTCCTGCTCGCGCGGCGAAGCGACGAGGAGATCGACGCCTACTTGGAGAGGGTCGTCCTGGAGCGGCGCACCGACGTGACCATCACCGACCCCGCCGAGCTGAAGCGGGTCCTCCTGAAGGTGCGTGCCCAGGGCTACGCGCTGCTGGACCAGGAGCTCGAAGACGGCCTCAGTGCCATCGCGGTGCCGGTGCACGATGCGGCCGGCGCGGTCGTGGCCGCGATGAACGTGAGTGCCTACACGCTGCGCGCGAGCCCCCAGGTGTTCGTCCGCGAGTTCCTCCCCGCGCTGAAAGAGACCGTCGTGCGGCTCGAAGAAGAGGTGCGGGTCTCCGTGCAGCTCAAGGCGTCGGTGTCGTGAGCGCCGCTCCGGCCGCCTCCCGCGAGGCGGCGGCAGGCGGGGGAGAGGAGATCTTCGCCAGCGTTACGACCGGCGTCGGGAGGCACGGCGCCTGCGGCGCGAAGCCTGAGCGGACGCCGGGCGGCTCGCTCGAGGCGCGCCGGGCGAGCTCTGCGAGCACCGGCCCGCAGTAGCGGCCCTGGCACTTGCCCATCCCTGCACGCGTGAGCCGCTTGAGCGCACCCGCAGAGGCGGACCACGGCGCGCCCGCCTCCGCGAGCTGGCCCAAGGTGACCTCCTCGCAGCGGCACACCACCGTGTCGGAGCTGGCCAGCTGGTCCACCAGGCGCGGGCCGTCGAAGAGTCGCCAAAGCGAGCGTTGGAAGCGCTCGTGGCGAGCGAGCACCTTGGTGAGGCGCCGCTCCTCCGCGGCGGCCCCCGGGGGGACGCGCCCGACCGAGCGCGCTGCGTCGAGGCCGGCGAGGGCTCCCATCGCCTGGGCCACTTGCGCGCCGGCGATCCGCCCGCCGTCCCCCGCGCTCCACACCCCTTCCACCGAGGTCCTGCCTCGGCGGTCGCGCACGACGGTGAGGGCCCCGGTGCGCTCGTCGAGGGACTGGGCGCAGCCGAGCGTCCTCGCGAGCTCGGCGGAGGGGACGAAGCCGTGGCCGAGGCAGACCGCATCGACGTGGAACCGCCGGCGCCCGGCCCGGAGTGGGCGTCCGCGGACGTCGAGCGGGGCCACCTCTGCCCACTCCACGCGGCCGTCCCCCCCCGCCGCGACGACCGCGGAGCGTGCGAGCAGCTCCACGCCCGCGAGGTCGCGCAGGTAGCCCAGGCCCTGGCCGGCGTCGCGCGCCGAGGCTGCCAAGAGGCCGACGAGGTGCACCGCCGCCGCGAGCCGGAAGAGCGGCGCCGTCTCGGCGACCGCCACCACCTCGACTCCGGCTGCGCGGAGCTCCGCCGCGACCTGCAGGTTGAGGGGACCGTTCCCCGAGACGAGCACGCGCCGGCCGGCAGCGACGAGGTATGAGCGCAGGAGCGTCTGCGCCGCCCCGGTGGTCATGACGCCGGGCAGCGTCCAGCCCGGGAATGGGACGCCGCGCTCGAAGGCGCCGGTCGCGAGAACAAGGGCGCTTCCTGCGAGCACGTAGCGGCGGCTGGAGGAGGCCGCGAGGAGCCGGTCGACGCCGATCGAGCCCCACACCAAGGTCTCGCGCAGCGTCCGCACCGGGGATGTCGCCACGCGCGCGAGGAGCGCCCGACCTGCCAGGTACTGCGAGTCGAGCGCCGCCTCGTCCAGCGCGAAGCCCTCGGCGGGCTGCTTGAGGTACTGCCCGCCCCCGGACCATCGGTTGTCGACGAGGAGCACGCTCGCACCCGCGTCCGATGCGGCGAGCGCGGCCGCGAGCCCCGCGGGGCCAGCCCCGACGACCACCACGTCGGCGTCCAGCTCCTCTTCGGGCAGCTCGGCCACCTCGGGGCCGGCGCGCTCGAGCGGGCGCGCCGGGGGATCCTTTGCTACCGCGAGCCCCGGGACGACCTTCTCCATGCACGCGAGGCGGCCGCTCTGTCCGTCGATGGTGATCGCACACTCGGTGCACACGCCCATCCCGCAGAAGACCCCACGCTCCCCGGTGGTGCGGGTCGAACGGCATGCGAGCCGGCCCGCGGCGACGAGGGCGGCGGCGACGCTCTCCCCGCTGCGCGCGTCGATCGTCTCGCCTTCGTAGGTGATCTCGGTGTCCACGGGCGCTGGCGCGATGCCGGGCTTCCCGACGCGCACCGGGGCGCCGGGCGGGTCCGCGCCGCGCCGCACCGCGCCGCTCGGGCGTCCCCCTCGGCTCGCCAGCCTCGGCAGCCTCACGATGCCGGGTGCTTGGCGCAATAGGCGCGCCACGTGGTCGCCCAGCGCGCCGGGTCGTCCAGGGCGCCGCCGTCCAGGCGGTGGGTGACCTGGCGGTGCGGCGCCGTGCGAACCACCTCGGGGTGCTCGTAGGCCTCGGCGCACACGAGCGCGAGCACGTCGAGCCACTCGTCGACGTCTTCCTTGGACCACAGCTCGCCCGCCTCGGGGGTGAACGGCTCGGGCACGATCCACGGCTCGTGGCTGAGCCAGAAGGCGTCGATCCCGAAGTCCGTCATGCGGTGCTGCACGTCGACGGCACCGACACCGGTTTCCTGCGCGAGCGTTTCCAGGCTGTAGCGGCACATCTCGAGGCGGTGGGTGCCGACCTCTGGGTTCGACCGGGTCACCCCGCGTACCGATCGGAGGCGCGCGTCGATGTAGTTGCTCACGAGCACCGAGAGGTCGGACGCCTCGTCGATGCCGTCTGCCCCCATGGCGCGCACCCACGCGTAGGCCTTCACCACCTGTGGCAGGTTGCCCAGGTACTCCCGGACCCGACCAACGCCGCGTTCGGGCTCGACGAGGCGGAAAGTCACGTCGGCTCGGCCGAAGGCTGGCAAGTCGAAGCCGGCATCCTGGGGGTCGGGCTTGCCGTCGAGCCCGATGGCCATGACGAGCGGTCCGGGGAGATAGGGGGCGAGACGCTCGGTGCAGCCGTAAGCGCCAACGGCGGGGCCGTTGCCCTTTGGGGCGCCGAAGGTCTTGTGCAGCATGAACATGCACGCGTCGAAGCCGAGGTCGGCCGCCCGCAGCTTGCCCATCACGCCGTTGAAGTTGGCGTGGTCATAGAAGCACAGCCCACCGACGGAGTGCACCGACTCGACCCAGTCCCCGATGTCGGGGTTGTAGATCCCCATGTCGTCGGGGTTGTTCACCATGAGCGCCGCGGTGCGCTCGGAGATCGCCGAGCGCAGCGCGCTGAGCGACGCGCGCCCGCCCTGTTCGAGGGGGAGGGTGATCACTTTGAACCCGGCCGCGGCGGCGGTCGCCGCGTTGCAGGGGTGGGCCTGGATCGTGGTCACCACCTCGTCGCGCTCGGCGAGCTCGCCACGGTCGGCGTGGTAGGCGCGCGTCATGCAGACGTGGAGCCACGCCGCGTCGGCTCCGCCGCCGGGTTGGAACACGAAGCGGTCCATTCCCGACAGCTCGCGCAGTACCAGGTCGAGGCGATAGACGATCTCCAGGAGACCCTGCACCGTGTCCTCGTGCTGCAACGGGTGCACTTCGCGCACCTGGGGGAGGGACGTGAGGCTTTCGGAGAGTGCAGGATTGTACTTCATCGTGCAGGTCCCGAAGAGGCTGACGCCCATCATCCCGAGGGTCTGCTGGGATAGGTGCAGGTAGTGGCGCAGGACCTCCCACTCGCTCAGCTCGGGGAGTGCGGGGGGCACCCGCCGGCGTGCCGTAGGGCAGATCAGCGCAAGGGGATCGCCTGCGGCTGCGGCCACCTCGGACTCAACCTCTGGGACGAGCACGCCGCGGCGACCGGGGTGGCCCAGCTCGTGGACGAGCGGCTCGTCCCACACGGCGGCGTGGTAGCGGCGGCCGCGGGCCCCGCTCATCGCCGGCCTCCGTCGCCGGCGCTCGCGGAGGGCATGGTGCCGGCCGGGTCGGAAACCATGAAGTCGGCCGCGTCGCCGAGCAGGTCGTCGAGCGCGGCCACGAGGCGCTCGACGTCGGCGGCCGTGTGCAGCTCGGTCAGACAATAGAGCGCAGACTGGCCGAGCTCGGGGAACGTCTCGGACAGGTCGAGGCCGCCGAAGATCCCGCGGCGCCGCAAGGCACCGTTGATCTCTGCGACGCGCAGCCCCCTGCCGCCTAAGCCCACTACGAGCTCCCTGAAGAATCCGGACGGGAAGCGGACGCGTACCCCCGGCAGCGTGGCGAGGCGCTGCGCCGCGTGATGGCTGCGCTGGAGAATCGCCGCGCCGACGTCGGCGAACCCCTGCGGCCCCATCACGGCCATGTACGCCGCGTTGGCGATCGACCACATGTAGACGGAGTTGCCGGTCCAGTCGTTGCCCTGCTCGCGCGCACCGTAGGAGGTCTGCGCGAAGAGGCTGATGCCGAACCCGCGCTCGCCGGGCTCGGTCGTGTCGCAGAGGCTCACCTGCAGGGTGGGAAACTCACGCGCGTAGCGTTCCTCGTCGCGGCTCGCGATGAAGCCGCCGGCGCCCCCGCCCGCGTTCAGGTGGACGCCGAGCGTCTGGATCGTGCCGACGGCGAGGCCGGCACCCAGCTCACCCGGAGGAGCGAGCACCCCCAGGGAGAGCGGGTCGACGCCCACCACCAGCTCGGCGCCGGCGTCGGAGACCATGGCGGCCACCTCGGCGACCTGGTCCTCTACGACGCCGAAGAAGTTGGGGTTCTCCACGTACACGGCGGCCACGTCCGCGGAGAGCTTGGCAGCGAGGTCGTCGAGGTCCATGCGCCCGTCGCTTCGCCGCCAGGCGACGGTGCCGAGGCCGAGGTGGGCCGCGAGCTCCGGGCTGCCGCAGTAGTTGACGATCACCGCGCGCCGCTCGGGGTCGAGCACCTCGGGCACGAGGACGCGCCCGCGTCCGGTCATGCGGGCGGCCATGCGCAGCGCGTGGCCGGCGGCGCACCCCCAGCTGTAGACGGGGAGGCCGACGAAATCCAGGTCGAGCAGCTCGCCGAGCTGGCTCGCGTACTCGAACCACGCCTGGAAGCGCCCCTGGTCGGACGACGGCGTGCCCCACACCGAGGTGAGCCACTCGCGCCGGGCCGCGATCTCGTCGCAGATCGCCGGGACGTGGTGGCGCCAGTAGCCGCCGCCGAGGAAGCTGAGGGACTCCTCGCAGGTGGTCGTACGCGAGAGGAGGCCCTGGAGGTGGCGGCGCAACACGGCCTCCGAGGCGAGCTGGGGAGGGAGCTGTAGTGGTGCCGCGAGGCGGTGCGCCTGCGGGATCTGCTCGAAGAGCTCTTCGACGCTCTCGGCACCGATCTCCTCGAGCATCTGGGCTCTTTGGTCGGCGAGCGCGCTCGCCATGAAGGGGTGTGCCACGTCCGTCCTTTCCTCGCTTTCCTCGTCGGCTAGCCGACAGGGGTCGCGTCGGTGCGCCTGCCGGCCCCGGCTGGCTCGGGCCCCCGGCCGGGGCCCTTGGTCACGCTGCGTCCACGCGCATCATCATGTAGCGCCGGGGAGCGACCCGGACGCGCCGGTAGCCGGTCAGCCACGGGAACGACGCCTGGTCGCCAGCGTCGACGCGCAGCAGCGCGGGCCGCAGCGCGACAAGCTTGTCGAGCGACGAGAGGATCGTGACGTCGTCGGGCGACAGCCGGCTGAGCACCCTCGGGCCCAGCTGCTGGTTGCCCCGTCCGAGCAGCATTCCCTGCCCCCCGATCACCCCGAGGATCAGCCCCGTCCGCGGGAACTCGTCGACGAGCCCGAGGATCTCGTCCTCGCACAGGTCGACCCCGACGAGCTCCCTGCGCGAGACGGCGTCGACGCCGAGCACGTCCCCTTCGAGGCCGAGCGCGCCGAGCACCAGGGAGGTGGTGGTGCCCGGGCCGACGAGATAGAGGCTCTCGGGATCGAGCTCGGAGGCCACAGCCTCGGCGAGCGTGTCCAGCGCGGTGCCGCTCTGGAGCGACGTCGAGCTCTTGGTGCCGACGAGGCGGCCGTCGTCCGCGCGCGGGACGAGCGCGACCCCGAGCAGGGTGTGCGCCATGGGGCTGGGCTCGACCGCTGGCTGCGCTGTTCGAGCCGCTCGGTCGCTCTCCGGCCACTCTCCTGCTCGCCGACCGCGCTCGCCCAGCGCGTCGGCGTCATGCGACCGTGCTCCGTGCATGCGGTCGGCCGGATGATCGTCGACGACCTCGGCCGTCGTGAGCAGCGCCGACGGGACCTCGCCATCCGAGACCCGCGTGAGTCTCCGGAGGTGCTGCGCGGCCAGGTCACCGGCGGCCTCGGGGGTGGCGGCGAAGACGCCCGAGCGCATCTTCACCCCAGCGGGGATGCCGAGGAGGGGGATCGAGCGCCCCACCGCGGAGAGGACATCGACCGCGGTGCCGTCGCCCCCGGCGAAGAGGAGGAGGTCGGCACCCGCGTCCGCCGCGGCAGCCGCAGCCGCGGCCGTGTCGGCGGCCGAGGTTGGGTTGCCGACGCCGACGTCGAGTAGCCGCACCCGCAGACCGCTCGTCGCTGCGACGTCGGCGCCCATCGACGCGGGTGCCGCCAGGACGGTGATGTCGTCGGCGCCCCGACTGGAGGCAAGGCGTCGCAGCGTCCGCGCCGAGCGCAACGGTGCGACCGGCGAGGCGCCGCGGCGGCGGGCCTCGACGGCGCGGGCGGCGGTGTCGGTGCCGTGCAGCCCGACGCGCCCTCCCATCCCGGCGACGGGGTTGACGAGGAAGCCGACGAGCCGTCCCACCGCAGCGGTACCTTGCTCAGCCTCGGGGGAGGCTGGCGAGGGTCTCATCGAGGGCCAGGCGGACCCCGTCCACCATCTGGTCGATCTCGCTCTCGCTGACGACGAACGGGGGCGAGAAGGCGAGGGTGTCGGCTTCGGGCAGCGCCCGGGTGATGACGCCATGCCCGATGCTGGCTCGCGCGACGCGCCCCCCCACCTTCAGGGCCGGGTCGAAGCGCTCGAGCGGGTCCCGCGACGCGACGAGCTCGACCGCCGCGATGAGGCCCTCGCCTCGCACCTCACCCACGTGGGGGTGGCCCTCGAAGCGCTCGCGCAGGCTCTCGAGCATGTAGGCGCCGCGCTTGGCCGCCTGCTCGACGAGGCCGTCGCGCTCGACGATGTCCAAGTTCGCCAGTGCCGCCGCGGCCGCGAGCGGGTGCGCGGAGTACGTGTAGCCGTGGCCGAAGGCGCCGAACCGATCGCTCCCTTCGGCGAGCACGTCGAAGACGCGGGCCGACACGTAGCTCGCCGAGAGCGGCACGTACGCCGAGGTGATGCCCTTGGCCGTGGTCATGATGTCAGGCTCGATCTCGAAGCGCTCCGTGCCGAACCACCGACCCAGGCGGCCGAAGCCGCAGACCACCTCGTCGGCGATGAGGAGCACGTCGTAGCGGCGGAGGACCTCTTCGACCGCCTGGAAGTAGCCGGGCGGAGGGATGATCACACCGCCGGCCGCCTGGACCGGCTCGGCGATGAAGGCGGCGACCGTCTCGGGGCCCTCGGCGACGATGAGCTCCTCGAGCTCTCTCGCAAGGTCCGCGGTGAACTCTTCGTCGGTCATCCCGGGCTCGGCTTCCCACAGACGCTGGGGCGCGCGGACGTGGCGAATCATCGGGAGCGGCGCGTCGAAGCCGGCGTGCACGTTGTCGAGCCCGGTGAGACCCGCCGTGAGGGCCGTCACGCCGTGGTAGCCGCGTCGGCGCGAGATCAGCTTCTTCTTCTCGGGCCGGCCCAGCACGTTGTTGTAGTACCAGACGAGCTTGATCTCGGTGTCGTTCGCGTCCGACCCACTGTTGCCGAAGAACACCTTTGACATCGGCACCGGCGCGGTCGTGACGAGACGCTCGGCGAGGTGCGTCGAGACGTCGTTCCCCATCGAGGAGAAGGAGTGGTAGTAGGAGAGGCGTTTGGACTGTGCGGCGATCGCGTTGGCGATCTCGGTGTTGCCGTACCCGACGTTCACGCACCACAGGCCCGCCATCGCGTCCAGGTAGCTGTTGCCCTTCGAGTCGAAGAGGCTGCACCCGCTCCCCTCGACGATCATGAGGGCACCTCCCTGGAGGTGGTCCCGGATGGAGGTGAACGGGTGGAAGACGTACCTGCGGTCCAGGTCCTCGAGGGATTGCAATGCGATTCCTTCCTCGCGCACGATAAGCGAACAAGCGTCCGGCCTACGAACGATGCACGATAGTATCGAGGCTTCGATGACGCCACCCACTCCACCCACCCCGCTCGACTCGGCGGCGAGGGTCGTCGCCGCCAGGCTCGAGCAGCTCCGAAGGGCTGGGCTGCTCCGCGAGGACCTCTTCGTCGACGGCCGCTGGAGGCCGGCCTCGACCGGCCAGCGCCTCGAGGTGCGCGACCCGGCGACCGGCGAGCTGGTCGGCTCGGTGGCCACAGCGTCCGCCGCCGACGTCCACGACGCGGTCGCGGCCGCCGCCGGCGCGCTTGGTGCCTGGAGGGCGCTGCCCGCCGGGGCTCGCGGCGAGGTGCTCTCGCGCTGGCAGGAGCTGCTCCTCTCCCGGACTGGGGACCTCGCCGCCCTGCTCACGATCGAGCAGGGCAAGCCGATCGGCGAGTCTGTCGGCGAGCTCACTTACAGCGCGGCCTTCCTGCGCTACTTCGCCGAAGAGGCGCGCCGGAGCTATGGGGAAGTGATCCCGCACAACCGGCCCGGACGCCGGCTCTTCGCGCTCCGCCAGCCCATCGGCGTCGTCGCCGCCATCACGCCGTGGAACTTCCCCGCGCTCATGATCGCCCGGAAGGTCGCGCCCGCCATCGCGGCGGGCTGCACGCTGGTCCTCAAGCCGCCGAGCGAGGCGCCCCTCTCGGCGCTCGCGCTGGCAGAGCTCGCCTCGCGGGCTGGGATGCCGCGAGGGGTGCTGAACGTGGTTCACGGGGACCCGGTGGTGGTGGGCGCGGTCCTCACCGAGTCTCCGGACGTGCGCATGCTCACGTTCACCGGTTCGACCGAGGTCGGCAAGCTGCTGATGGCCCAGTGCGCACCGACCGTGAAGCGTGTGGCGCTCGAGCTCGGCGGCAACGCGCCCTTCGTTGTGTTCGACGACGCCGACCTCGACGCCGCGGTGGCCGGAGCAATCGAGTCCAAGTTTCGCAACGCAGGCCAGACCTGCGTGTGCGCCAACCGCGTGCTCGTCCAAGCGGGGGTCCACGATGAATTCGTCGAGCGCTTCGCCCAAGGCGTCGCCGACCTTGTCGTTGGGCACGGCATCGACCCCGATGTGCACGTGGGCCCGCTCATCGACGAGCAGGCGCTCGCCAAGGTGGAGCGACACCTCGACGACGCCGTCTCTATGGGTGCCGACGTGCGCTGGGGCGGGCACCCCCACAAGCTCGGAGGGACCTTCTTCGAGCCCACCGTCGTAGTCGGCGCCGCGGCCGGGATGACCATCGCGCGCGAGGAGACGTTCGGCCCGGTGGCGCCCGTTTTCCGCTTCGAGACCGAGGAGGAGGCGCTCGCCCTCGCCAACGCCACGGAGTCCGGGCTCGCCGCCTACTTCTACACCCGCGGCCTGGGCCGCGCCCTGCGCTTCGGCGAGGCGCTGGACTTCGGTGTGGTCGGGGTCAACACGGGCTCGATCTCCTACGAGGGCGCCCCGTTCGGCGGTATGAAGCAGTCCGGCCTAGGGCGAGAGGGGTCGCACCACGGTCTCGAGGAGTTCTTGGAGGTGAAGTACCTCTGTGTGGACGGGGTGACAGCTCCGGGCCACTGAGAAGGGCGCGGCGCGGAGCTGCATCGGGCGAGGCGAGGGCGCGTCGGGGAAGAGGAGGGAGAGATGACCGAGCGAGAGTCAGCCGACACCGTGGTGCGGGAGCTGAGCGACAAGCAGGCGATCGCAGAGGTCCTCTACTCGTACTGCGCCTTCCTCGACAAGATGGACCTCGACGCGCTGGCGGCGCTGTTCACCGAGGACTGCACCGTCGACTATGGACCCGAGCCGCGACTGCGAAGCAGCGGCGCCGCGGGGCTGCGCCAGGACCTCGCCCGGATGTGGCGCTGGGCGCGAACTTCTCACCATCTCTCGAACGTCCTGGTCACCCTGGACCCCGACGGGGTCGGGGCCGGCGCGCTCAGCTACGTCGTCGCCTGGCACGAGCGACCCGACGGCTCGACGGCGACGATGATGGGCCAGTACGAGGACCGACTCGTGCGAGGCGCCGACGGCCGCTGGAGGATCTCCTCGCGTCGCCAGCTCCTCACCGGCAACGACGCGGGGTTCGACGTGCATATCAACCGCTTCGAGCGGCTCCCGCGGCCGCCGGGTGCCTGACGCCGGTGGTGACGGCCGGCGCTCCTGCCGTTTCGGCTGCCGTTTGGGCGTCCAGCTCGTCGACGACCTCGTCGAGACGTCGCATGAGGGCAGTGAGGGTCGCCACCCGGCGCTCTCCCTCCTCGCCGAGCTCGCCGAAGGAGGTGATGGGTGGGCGCACGTCGCCGACCGGATGGCCGGCGACGGCGGCGAGCCGCTTCGAGTAGCACTGGTGGCCGTAGGTCGGGTGCCCCTCGGCGATCGTGTGGTCCACCGCGTCGAGCAGGCGCTGGATGCGCCGCGCGTCATCGACCCTGCCTTGCTCCAGCAGCGTCCACATCCGCGCCGAGGCCCTCGGCACGTAGTTGCCGTACGGGTTCACGTAGCCGATGGCGCCGAGGAGGAACGAGTCCACTGCGCGCTCGCCCGCGTAGACGTTCATGATCCCGTCGGTCGCCTCGATGACGTCGCGCACCCGGGCGAGGTCCCGGCTCGACTCCTTGATGTAGCGGACCTGCTCGAACGCGCGCGTGAGACGGGCGACGAGCGACGCCGACATGTCCACGTTGGAGGTGACCGGGTTGTTGTAAAGCATGATCGGCACGCTCACTGCCTCGCAGATCGCCCGGTAGTAGCCGAAGATCTCGTCGTCGGTGGGCGTGTAGTAGTAGGGCGGGAGGATCATGAGGCCGTCGGCGCCGAGCTCCTCCGCTTGGCGGCTGAAGGCGACCGCCCGAGGCGTGAAGGCGTTCATGGTGCCGACCAGCACGGGGACCCGCCCAGCGATCTCGTCCACCGTGGTCTCGACGACCTGGGAGCGCTCGGTGTCGCTCACGGCGAGGAACTCCCCGGTGGTCCCAAGGACGATCACCCCCGGCACCCCGACCTCGAGCTGCCACGCGAGCAAGCCTCGGAGCGCGTCGGTGTCGACGCGCGAGCCGTCCTCGCTGAACGGCGTGACGCAGACCGTGTAACTTCCGTGGAATTGTGGTGCCATGCCTGTCCTCTCTGCGAACATCTAGCCGCACAGTGTACGCCGCACCGCTCTTCCCGATCCCGCTCAGCGCCCGCGCCGCCCCCGCTCGCCGCCCCCGCGCCGCGGGGCGCCGCGCCGCCGCCCCCGCCTCCTGCACGTAGCCTGGAGACCGAATGCACGGATCCCGCATCCGCGCGGTCGCTCCAGTGTCGCCTGCCGGCGAAGCTGCAGCAGCGAACAGCGCGACGGCTGGTGATCCGGAGTGTTCTGCCCGCCACTGCGACGTGGCGGTCGTCGGCGGTGGCATCACCGGGTGCGCCACGGCATACCACCTCGCGCGCTCGGGCGCGTCGGTCGTCCTGGCGGATCGCGCTGACGTGGGAACCGAGGCGTCGGGACGCAACGCGGGCAGCCTGCACGGCCAGATCCAGCGCGAACCCTTCGAGCGACTGGGGATCCGCTGGGCTCGCGACTTCCTCCCTGCCCTCCGGTTCCTCCTCGACGCGCTCCGGATGTGGGCCGGTCTCGGGGAGCTGCTGGGCACCGACCTCGAGGTCCGTACCGAGGGCGGCCTGCTCCTTGCTGACGACTCCGCCCAGATGCGTCACATCGAGGACAAAGTGCGTATCGAGCGCGAGGCAGGGCTCGACGCGCAGGTGCTCGCGCGCGCCGACGTCGTGGCGCTCGCCCCCTACGTCGCCGACCGTGTGATCGGCGCTGGGTTCAGCCCGGTCGAGGGTAAGGCCAACCCCATGCTCGCGGTGCCCGCTTTCGCTCGTGCCGCCGCTCGTGCAGGTGCCGAGATCCGCGCTCGGTGCGCCCTTGTCGACCTGGACGTGTACGGCGCGGCGGCTCGGCTGACGTTCGCGGTGCGGAGGGCCGGGCGCACCGAGACGCAGGTACTCGAGGCGGACCGGGTGGTCCTCGCGACGGGCGATGCCCTTGCGGGTCACGTGGCGTCGGTGGCGCCCGGCGTCTTCCTCCCCGTCTCGACTGAGCCCGTCCAGGTCGCGGCGACCGAGCCGCTGCAGCCCTTCGTCCGCCACCTCCTCTACTACGCGGGCCAGCGCCTCACGCTCAAGCAGGCGAGCGCCGGGACCGTCCTCATCGGTGGGGGATGGCCCGCGCGCCTCGAGCCGGGGACGGGGTACCCGCTCGTCAACCTCGACTCTCTGCGCGCCAATCTCGCCGTGGCCCTCGGCGTCGTCCCGCGCCTCGCGCCCGCCCTGGTGCTGCGGTCGTGGGCAGGGATCGGCAATGGCACGCCCGACCATCGTCCCGTGCTCGGCACCCTCCGTCACGCGCCCCGGGTCGTCGTCGGTCTGTTCCCGCACATGGGGTTCACCGCGGGCCCGCTCATGGGCCGCGTGCTCGCCGACCTTGCGGCCGGGCGCACGCCGGAGCTGGATCTCGCTCCCTTCCGACCCGAACGCTTCGCTGCTGACTGAAAGATCGGTGCGGTTTTCGCACATCGCCTGGGGCTCCCCGCCCGACGGGGTGCAAACTTGGGGTCGGGGACGTGACAGGCGCGCGAGGAGGAGAGCGATGAGGATCGGGGCGAAGGTGCCGAACAGCGGCTTGCTGCCCGCCGAGCGCGGCATTGCGGCGATGGCCGCGGAGCTCGAGCGTGCAGGCTTCGAGTCGTTGTGGGTGAGCGACCACGTGGTCATGACCGAGCGGGTCGACTCCCGGTACCCCTTTGCCGCCGACGGCAAGGTGACGTGGCCCCCGGACACCCCGTATTTCGACGCCATGATCGCCCTTGCCTCCATTGCGACGGCCACCGAGCGAGCCGTCATCGGCACGGCAGTGCTCGTCCTCCCCCAGCGCCACCCCGTCGTGCTCGCCAAGCAGGCGGCTTCCGTCGACGTCATGAGCGGCGGCCGGCTCGCGCTCGGCCTGGGAGCGGGATGGCTCGCCGAGGAGTTCGAGGCCTTGAACGTGCCCTTCGCCTCGCGCGGGGGTCGCTTCGTGGAGTGGGTGGAGCTCTTGCGAGCCTGCTGGACCGGCGCGCCCGACGCTTACGAGGGTGCGCACTACAGCCTGCCTGCCGGCGTGCTCAGCGTCCCCACCCCTGCGCACCCCGTCCAGCTCCTGGTGGGCGGTCACTCCAAGGCGGCTCGCCGGCGTGCCGGGGCGATCGGCGACGGCTGGCTGGCGCACCAGTCTGCGACCGCGCTCGACGTCGACGAGCTGCGCACGGGGATCGCCGTGAGCCGCGAGGCAGCGCTGGAGGCGGGCCGGGACCCCGACGCGCTGTGGACCACGCTGCGCATCATCGACTCGGCAACTCGCGCCGAGGTCGTCGTGGATGCCCTGCCCCCCCTCGCAGAGGCCGGTGTCGACGAGGTGGTGGTGGACATCGACTGGGCGACCAGCGGCAACGCGGTCGCTACGTTCGGCGCTCTCTCCGCGGCCCGGGCGAGCCTGGGGAGATGAGCTGGTCAGAGCAAGGTCCGCTGCCTCCCGGGGCGCAGCTCGCGCGCTTCTCTGTCGGCGAGCGGCTGGAGGAACTGGAGAACGCCGCCAGGGTGCAGCCGATCGTCCGGTTCTCCGAGGGGTGCTCATCGACGAGCGTCACCTGGGTGTCGATCGACGGGCGGCACCGTCGCCTCTCCTCGAGCCGCTCTGCGCGGTGCTACTACGTGCTGTCGGGCGAGCTCGCCTTCGTGCTCGGTTCCAGTCCGCCCGTCCATGTGCAGGCGGGAGATGCGCTCGTCGTGCCTCGAGGGTGTGCGTATGGCTTCGAGGGAAGCGCGACGTACCTCGTGATGAACACGCCGGCGTTCGAGCCCGGCGACGACGACTACGCGGAGGCGCCTGCGCGCCGGTGAGCGAGCTCGGGACCGGCGGTATGCACCCGGCCGAGCGTGAGCCGGAGCCACTGCGTCGCCGTTCACCTGCACCTCGGAGCTGCAGCCGTGACGGGCTCGTCGCGACGCGGGCGCTACATTTGCTCTGTGCGAACGGGTGGTCGCTCTGCGAATGTCCACCGCGGCGGGGGGCCTGCACCGAGCCAAGGCCGCTGCGGCCGAGCTCGTTCGGCGAGCTGACGCAGTGCCGCTGCTGGAGATCGCGGATCTCCGGGTCCGCTTCGACACCGCGGACGGTTCGGTCCAAGCAGTGCGGGGCGTGTCCTTCGCCGTGTCAGCGGACGAGCCTTGTTCGAGGGCCGGGCCTACTCATGATGAGCGAAAAGGAGCTTCGGTCCGTGCGCGGCGCGCGCGTCGGCATGATCTTTCAGGACCCACTCACGAGCCTCCATCCGATGTACCGGGTCGGATGGCAGATCGGGGAAGGGAATGTACCGGCTCATGGCAGACACGGTCGGGGCCACCTTGGCGAACCCCTTGCAGAACGTCGCGAGGCCCACGACGAGTGTCTCGTACTCCGACAACGCCGCAGACGGCTTGTACGGATCGCAGGAGCGCTCGACGCCCCGGAGGATGTCCGCCGCGGTCACCTGGCAAGGGGGCTTCGTGTCCCACATGACCCCCTTGCGGATTGTGAACGTGTAGTCCAATGCTGTGGTGCTCACCGTGGGGGCTGCCTTGGCGAGGTCCGGGACGAGTGTGGTCGTCTTCCCCGCCACCGCCGGGGCTCGTCCGCGATGAGGAGGGACGGCCTGAGCGCCAGCGCCATCGCGATCATCACGCGCTGCCGCATACCACCCGAGAACTGGTGAGGGTAATCGTCGAGGCGCTCGTGGGGATGCGGTATCCCCACGCGGGCCATGAGCTCGGCTGCCCGCGATCGCGTCTCGCGCCTGGTGGCGGAGCGGTCGCCGGGCGCGGCCACCGACGCTACTCGGAGCTCCCGGGATGAGGGCTGGGGGCGATAGAGGACGCCACGTGCCCGGCCCGGTCAGCGCACGTATGCCGCCCCGTTGACGTCGAGGGTCGCGCCCGAGAGATGGCGACAAAGCCCGCTCGCGGCGAAAGCCACCAGGTTGGCGACCTCCGTGGGCGGCACCATGTCGCCGAGCGGGAGGATCGCCTTGACCGCGTCCTCACCGCCGCGCGACGCGAAGGAGATCTCCGACATGCGGGTCCGGACGATCCCGGGCGCGATGACGTAGGCGAGCACGCCGTCCTTGGCATGGACCCTTGCGACCGTCTGGGTTATCGCCCGGACTGCCGCCTTGCTCGCCGCGTAGGCGGTGAGCTGGGGAATGGCGGAGCCCTGCTCAGCCACCCAGCTCGACATGGTTACGATGGTCCCTCCGCCGCTCTCGCGGAAGTGCCGAATGGCCTCGCGCATCAGATTCGCAGGCTCTTGAACGTTCACCTGGAGCACCTGCGCCCAGGTGGCGTCCCAGTCAGCGTCGTCCGCGTCGATCGGGGTCTCCGGCATCACCGCCGCGTTCAAGACGAGCACGTCCACGCGGCCGCGCCACGACACGGCCTCCGCCCACAGCTCCCTGCCCGAGCCGGGCTGGGAGAAGTCGGACTCGACGAGGAGCTTGCGTTCGGGCGGAACGTCGCGGGTCGCCTCCTCGGCGCCAGCTCCGTGCTCGCCGTAGTGGGCCACGAGCGAGGCTCCGGCCGCTCCGAGGACCGCTGCAGTCGCTGCCCCGATGCCCCGCGAGGCGCCGGTGAGAAGGACGGTCTTGCCGCTGAGGTCGATCATCGCTGGCCCCTTTCTCGACGTGTGCGTGCGAGGTGCTCGCTTCTGTGGGCTCGGGTGCTCAGCCGCACGCTCAGAGGATCCCTGCGTCTACTGCGATCAGCTGCCCGGTCACCCCAGACGCGAGGTCGCTCGCCAAGAAGAGCGCTGCGCTCGCCACCTCCTCGGGCGTTACCACCCTCCCGAGCGCGGTCGCAGCGCCTGCGAGACGCAACGCCTCTTCGACCGGAGGTTGTCCGCGCGACGCCCGTGAGGTCATCCGGGCGCGGAGCGCGTCGGTCGGCACCGGGCCCGGGCCGATGGCGTTTACGCGGATGTTGTCGCGCCCAACGTCGAGTGCCACCGAGCGGACGAGCCCCACGACGGCATGCTTACTCGCCACGTACGAGGCGATGTGCGGATCGCCCTTCCAGCCGTTGAGCGACGACGTCACCACGATTGACCCGCCGCGCCGTCCCCGCATGACCCGTACGGCCTCGCGCACCGTGAGCATTACGCCGCGGGTGTTCACCGCGAACACGGCGTCCCAGTCCGCGGGGTCGATCTCTTCGGTGGCGGTCCAGCGGGGTACGACGCCCGCGTTCGCCACCACGACGTCGGGGATGCCGGCGATCGCGCCGACCTGCGCGAACGCTCGCGAGATCGAGGCCTCGTCACGTACGTCGGCCGTGATGGCCGCCCATCCCTCGGGGACCGTCTTGGCGGGCGGTTCCACGAGATCGACGCTCACGCCGCGAGCGCCAGCGCCGGCGAAGGTCCTGGCGATCGCCGCCCCGAGCCCAGCTGCGCCGCCGGTGACGAGTGCCACCTTGCCCTCGAGGAGGGACGGCGTCGGGCTCACCCGGTTGCCGCCCACGAGCCGGCGGATGCGCGGCGCGCGGCCTCGGCAGCTCGCCGACGGGTCGGTACCATGACGCCGTGCCTCTCTTCTCGCGTGGTCGGTTCCCGCTCACTCCGGACTCCGCGGTCGCCCGCGGTCGCGAGGTCGGCCTTGTAGTCGACGGCCGACCGACGGTGGCCTACGAGGGGGAGACCGTGGCGGCGGTGCTCGTCGCCGAAGAGGGGCTGAGGACCCGTCGGACTGCGAGCGGCGCGAGCCGCGGGATCTTCTGCGGGATCGGGGTGTGCTTCGAATGTCTTGTCGTCGTGGACGACGTGCCCAACACGCGGGCGTGCATGACGCTTGTGGCCGACGGCATGCGGGTGGAGCGCCAGGTCGGCGCGGGCCCGGGCTGCTGAGCCGCATCGCGCGCCCCTCACCCGCGCAGCTCCTCGGCTCGACCCTGTCCGCACGGCGCGCATGCCTCCAGCTCCGCGGACCGCGGGAGCGCTCGCAGGGCGTCCACGGGCGGCAAGCGGCAAGGGCGCACCAGGCGGTTGCCCGGTCGACCGGGTCCGGCAGTCGGGCGTGGGCACGGATAGGGAGTTCGGCATGCGATCATGAGTACGATAATCGAACCGTGCGAGTAGCTAAGGAAGACACGTGACGGGGTCGGTCGCCGTGGTCGGCGGAGGGACCATCGGCGTGGCGTGGTCGATCGTGTTCGCCCGGGCGGGGCGCGTCGTCACGCTCTACGAGCCCGACGACGCCCGCCGAGCGCTGGCGCGCGACGACGTCATCCGGCGGTTGCGCGCCCTCGCCGTGTGCGGGCTGCTCGACGAGGACCCCGGCGACATTGCCGGGCGGGTCAGGCCGGGGGGCGACCTGCCCTCCGCCGTGCGTGGCGCGACGTACGTCCAGGAGTGCGCCCCGGAGAACGCCGACCTGAAGCGCGCGCTGTTCGAAGAGCTCGAGGGTCTCGCCGCGCCGGACGCGGTGCTCGCCTCCTCCTCGTCGGCCATCCCGCCCTCCTCGCTGGCCCCGGCAGTGCGCGATCCGAGCCGCGTGCTCGTAGCACATCCGGGCAACCCTCCCTACCTGCTGCCCGTCGTCGAGCTGGTTCCCTCTCCGTCCACCTCGGCCGCGACCGTCGAGCAGGCCCGCGAGCTGCTCTCCTCGGTCGGCATGTCCCCAATCGTGCTCCGTCGGGAGGTCGAAGGGTTCGTGTTTAACCGGCTCCAGGGCGCGGTCCTGCGCGAGGCGTATTGCCTCGTCCGAGACGGGGTCGTCGAGCCCCAAGACGTCGACACGGTGATGCGAGAGGGTCTGGGCCGGAGGTGGGCGTTCCTCGGGCCCTTCGAGACGGTGGAGCTGAACACCGAGGGTGGCGTCGACGAGCACGCCGCGCGCATGGGCCCCGCATACGCGCGGATGGGCGCGGAGCGGGGCCAGCACGATCCGTGGACCGACGAGATGGTGGCGCAGGTCTCAGCGGCGGTCCAGGCTCGCCTGCCCCGGGAGCACTGGCGTGACCACGTGCTCTGGCGCGACTCCGCCCTCATGGCGCTCGAGGCGTTCCGCCGGCAAACTCCGCTCCTCGCCGGACCGTCTCCGGCCGAGCCAGCCGGCGCAGGTGGGGCCGCGACGCCGGCCGCGGCGCACGCCGCCGGCGTCGAGCCGGCGAGGGCAGGGGATCCCGACGCGGGGGCCGCCCGATGAGCGGCGCGCGCGATCAGCTCCACCGGCGCCTTCAACAACTCGGTCGTGACTTCTGGTCGTGGCGTGCCACCCAGCAGCCGCGCTCTCGAGACGACATCCCGCGCATCGAGCGGCCTGCGGGCTGGCTTCCCGACTGGCGCGCGGCCGCCGTGTCGGGCTAACGGGAGCGACTCGACGCCTTCGAGCTCGCGCATCGCGCGATCGAGGTGGCCGGGGCGCCGGCCACGCTCCAGGTCGATCATGCGCTCCTCGGGAGCGCGATCGCGCGGGTGCGCTTCGAGCTCGAGGTCCTTCAGGGCTGGCGCCGCCAGCCGCGCTTCTACGTGGACCAGACCCTCGGCGTGGTCTTCGACCTGCTCGTCGAGCACCGCCCGCTCAGCCGTTTGCCGCGGTGACTGTCGGCGAACTCGCCCATATCGAGCAGCAGGTCTTGGCGGTGGCCGACGCGCTCGCCCCGGCGTTCGCGCCGGGGACGCGCAAGGAGCTGACCCGCGTGTCGAGCGACGCCGACGGCGCGCTCGCCTCCTATCGGGACTGGCTGGCGGCAGGTGCCGACGGCCTGCGCGAGTGGGAGCCCATCGGCGAGAGGGGTCTCGCCCGGTTCCTCCACGAGGTTGCCCTGGTGCCGCATGCTCCCTCGGAGCTGCTCGGGCTGGCGCGGCTCGAGCACGCCTGAGCGGTCGCGCTGTTCGCGGCAGAGGCGACGCGCCCGCAGCCCGCCGCGAGCACGCTCGGCGACCTCGAGCACCTCGTGGTGCGCGCTGCCGCAGAGGAGGTGCGCACCCGGGCCTTCTACGAAGAGCGCGGCATCCTTAGCCAGCCCGAGACGCTCGGGCACTACCTGATGGCCCCCATGCCCGCCTACCTTGAGCCGATCGTCATCCGAACCATCTGCGCAGGCACTACTACGACTCGTGCGCAAACGAAGGTATCGCCTTCTACAACGAGGAGATGATGCTGCAGGCGGGCTACTTCTCCGAGGCCTCCCCCACGCGCGAGACGATCTTTTCATTCATGCGCCTGCGCGCGCTGCGTGTCGAGGTGGACGTGCGGCTTGCCAGCGGGGACCTGACGCTTCCCGAGGCG
>JAJZMN010000120.1 GCA_021850345.1 Actinomycetes bacterium
TCGCCGAGCCCATCGGTGGGCTCGAGGCCCTCCCCGGCTGGCACCGCTACCGCTCGCCTGCCAACTGGAAGCTGATGGCGGAGAACTTCATCGGCGACAACTACCACTTCGTGCACACCCACACCTCGTGGATCCGGGTCATGAAGGACTTCTTCGAGCGCGGCATCCACACCCCGATGACCACCTCGCCACTCACGTGGCACGAGCGCACCTACGAGGTGACGGCCGGGTACCGCTCAGGCGCGCCACTCGGCCTCGGCGCGCTCCGCATGCACACCGAGGCGCTGTACGAGCGCGACCTCGAGCACGGTCGGCAGCTCGGGAAGGCGGCCCTGAATTGGATTCGCGAGCGGAACGACCTCATGGCCAAGGCCTTGGCGGAGTACGAGCCGCGGCCGGACAGTTACGTGAACGGCCTGCTGTTCCCGAACCTCGGGCTCTTGAGCATTTCGCCCATGATCGGGAAGCACTTCCTCCTCTTCCACCCTCGCGGGCCGCTCGCCCACGAGATCTGGCAGTGGACGATGGTGGAGCGCGAGGCACCCGATGTCGTGAAGGAGCTCGCCGTCCAGCGCGTCTACCAGGGGCAGTACATGGCAGGGGTCATAGCGCCCGACGACGTGGAGAACTTCGAACGCATGGTCGAAGCGTCCCGCTCACCCCGCACGTGGCGCTACCCGATGAACTACGAGATCCACCTTGGTCACGATCAGGACCAGCTTCCCCACCTCCCCGGAAACTGCGGCGCGGAGCCCTCAGAGGTGAACCAGCGGGAGTTCTACCGGGCATGGCTCGAGCTCATGGACCCGTCGGTCCGTGCACGTATGGAGGAGGAGCATTGATGTTGAGCATCGACGACCGCATGGCGATCGAGCAATTGCTCTACCGGGAAGCGCACCTGCTCGATGAGCACCGCTTCAAGGAGTGGCTCGACCTGCTGACCGACGACGTCGAGTACCTGATGCCCCTCACCGAGCACGTGCAGGGCAAGGTGCCTCCTGCTGGCCACCCCATCATCAAGGACGACAAGGCGACGCTCATGGCACGTGTCGCGAAGGACGACACCGGCTTCTCGCATGTCGAGATCCCAGTGTCGATGACCTGCCACATGATCGGGAACATCCTGATCGAGGACGAGGTCGACGGGGCCGTGCAGGTGAAAAGCAGTTTCATCGTCCGACAGGCACGGAAGCTCCGTGACGAGGCTTGGTGGGTCGGGCGACGCGACGATCGGATACGCAAGGTTGACGGGGAGTGGCGGATCTGCCGGCGGACGATCCATCTCGATGCGACGGTGCTCCCGCGAGGGATCTCGGTCTTCTTCTGATGTGATCACCTGGAATCGCTGCACCTTAACCGCTCACCACCCCAACGCAGAAGGAGAGACATCGTGAGTGAAGTCGCCGACGAACGACGCCGGACGCAGCGCGCACATCTCAATTCCGCGCTCGATCGGTTTCGCGCGTCACTGGAGGGCCGCGTGGCGGTGGTCACGGGGAGTGCCAGAGGGATCGGGCGGTCGGTCGTCGACGGCCTGCTCCAGGCCGGTGCATCGGTGGTGAGCTCGGACAAGAGCTGGTCAGGTTCGGAGGGCTACCGCAAGGAGCTCGACGCTGGCGAGCGGTCGATGTCATTCGAGGCGGACATCACCGACGACGGCGCGCTCGACCGGATGTACGCCGGGACCATGGAACGGTTCGGGCGGGTCGACATCCTCGTGAACAACGCCGGCCTTGTGTCCGAGACCCTGTTCGCCCCCCTCGGCCACGTGAAGCTCCTCGACACCAAGGACAGCGACTGGGAAGCGATGTTCAGGGTGAACGTCTTTGGCACCATTAAGGTGATCCGGCGCTTCATCATCCCGATGCTCGAGGCCGGCCGCGGCAGCATCATGAACATCGTGAGCAGCGGGGTCCTCATGACGTCCAATGGCGGCTCGTACTTCGGCGCCCGCCCATGGACCACGGAGATGCCATACCAGGCGACGAAGTCCGCCCTGACCACGGCCACCTTCTACCTGGCACAGGAGCTGTTCAACGAGGGCATCGCGGTGAACGCCATCATGCCGGGGCACACGCGTGCTTCCTGGTTCGACGCGACCGCCAAAGCATTCACCGAGAGCGGTGGCGACGTGTACTTCATGCGCCCGCTCGTTTGCGAGCACATGCTGCCGCTCGTCCTCTTCCTCGGAACCCAGTCCATAGAGCGGCCTCCGGTCACGGGACGGCTCTTCCACACGCCGGACTGGAACTACGACCATGGGTTCGGCGACTACCGCGTCTGGTACGACCACGACGTCCCTCTGGAGATCGAAGAGGGGTATCAGCGACTCGAAGGTGCGCTGCCGAAGTACTGGCGGGCAGGACTCGGCCGGGCGCCGTTCGATGCGGAGCGTGTCGCGTTCGCCGCGGCGATGGACAAGCTCGAATTGCTGGCAGAACGCAACAGCGGCTCCAACGGATCGTCAGGTCTTTTGCCACGAGGAGAAAGGGAAGCGCAACCATGACGGTCGAACGCTCTGCTGGACCTGCGGGTCGGAGCTTCAGTGGGTCGCTGCGGGTGAACGGAGCCGGGACGTGGGTGTACGTCGCGGGCAAGATGGGCACTGACGCCTCCGGCTCGCTCGTGCCTGGCGGCATGCGTGCGCAGGCGAGAGCAGCCCTGGACAATGTCCTGGCATCGGTCGCTGAGGCCGGTGGGGGGCCCGAGCACGTGGTCAAGCTCACCGCCTACCTCACGTCGCTCGACGAGTACGAGACCTACAACGACGTGCGGGGTGAGGTCTTCGGCTCCGCCCTGCCCGCGAGCACGGCGATCGGCATCGCCGATCTGATCCTCGACGGTGCGGTCATCGAGATCGACGGGGTCGCGTTCGTGGCGGACGGCGAGTAGCCAAGCCGTCCACTTGAGCGAGGTGCGGGAGCGTCGCCTTCGAGCGCTGCTCCATGGTTTCGGTCAGCGATCCCGCGCGCGGTCCTCGAGAAACTTCAGGATCCTGGCATGCTTTTCGGTGTCGAGGATCATGAGATCGACGAGGAGGCCCCACAGGGTGGTTTCTTCGAACGGGCGGAGCTGGTGGCGAAGGCGCTGCAGCTCCTTGCGGTCATGGTCTTCGTAGTCATGAAGGCGTCGGGTGGCGGCCAGCAGTCCTTCGTCGATGTGCCAGCTGGGCGTCGGGACCGGTAGCTCCGCCGATCTGAGGTCTCCCCAGGCCATCGATGTCGCCATGTCGACCAGAGTCTGATGATGGCGTCGCTCGTCAGCGAGTATGAGGTTGACGAGGTACCGCGCGGCTGGGTCACTCGTCGTCGTCGAGAGCCGCTCATAGTCTGCGAGAATGCGCCCCTCGTCGGTGCCGTGGCGCGAAAGGAGCTCGACGAGGTCGCGCATCGTCACGCTCGCGCCGCTCTCCCGTAAGCCCTCGATAGCTCGCTCGAAGCCTGGCATAGAGCCATCCGTCCTGCGATTGTCGACCGACTCCTCGGAGCGACCCTCGAGCGCGTCCGCGGTAGACATCTCGCCCCTCCTTCTCTCAGCGCAGATGATACTGCCGCGACCGGCTGGCGACCTCGACGGACTCGTGCTGCCAGAGGAGGGGCAGCCATCGTCCTACAGCGTTTGCGG
>JAJZMN010000203.1 GCA_021850345.1 Actinomycetes bacterium
GGCGCGTGGTGCCGACTCCGGGGTCGACGACGGCGACATGCACGCCCCGGGGCAGATGGGCGACGAAGCGTTCGAGACGCAGCGCCCCGACGCGCACGTCGTGGGGGGGCACGCTGTGATCGAGGTCGATCACCCGGACCTCCGGCGCGAGGCGGCACGCGACCGCGTGGAGCGCCCCGACAAAGGGCCCGCCGGCACCGTAGTCGGTCAGCAACGTGAGGACGCGCGCCGCCTTCTCGGCCACCGCCCGAGCCTACGCGCCGTGCGAGGTCGGGCCCGTCGGCACGCCAGTCCCGCGACGGCGAAAGACGGCCCACCTAGAGTGGTCCACTGAGGCCATGGGCCCACAGGAGACGTCCGGGCGAGAAGGAGGCGGCATGGAGCAGGGTCTGATTGGCGCCGCGGTGTCGGGACTCGACGCGCCCGGCACCTATGTGCACTTCTCGATCTTCTCGATCTCCCTCGCGAACCTCGTCCTCATCGCGGCGATGCTCGCGATCTTTGGTCTCGCCCTCGCCCTCCCCTTCCCCCACGGGCGCGATGGCGCCGGTCTCGTGCCGGCGGAGGACGCGGCGGTACATGCACACGGGCGCGAGGAATTCCCCTTCACCGGACCCGAAGACGACCAGTGGACCGCCCGACTGCGCCGGCTCGCGTTGCGCCTCCTGCCGCCCGACAAGCTCCTTCCCGACCGCCAGCCCGCCTACGTGTCGTCGTGGGTCTATGTCTTCGGCGTCGGCAGCCTCGTCGCGCTCGGCGTCGCGATCGTCTCGGGCTTCCTCATCGCGCTCGGCGGCCCGGAGTGGTACCACACGACCAGTGTCGGGCTGTTCTTCAACAGCCTGCACCTGTGGAGCGTCGAGCTGTTCATGGCGCTGCTCGTGATCCACCTGTGGGGCAAGTTCTGGATGGCCGCGTGGCGGGGCCGGCGCGCGGCAACCTGGATCACGGGCGGACTCGCGTTCTTGATCTCGATCGTGGAGTGCTTCACCGGCTACCTGTCCCAGACCAACTTCGACTCCCAGTGGATCTCCACCAACGGCAAGGACGCGTTCAACGCGCTCGGGGTCGGCTCGTTCTTCAACCTCATGAACTTCGGCCAGATGCTGATGTGGCACATCGTGCTGGTCCCCCTCGTGCTGGTCGCGCTCGTCGGCCTGCACATCGTGCTGGTGCGCGTGCGCGGCGTCAGCCGCCCCATCGGGGATTCGCCGCGGCGCACCCGCGCCGCGCGCGCGGCGGCGGCACGCGCCGACGCCGCGCCGTGGACCGGGCCGACACGGCGCTACGACATCTTGAAGGAGGGCGCGCTCGCATCTCTCATCGTCCTCGTCCTCGTCGTCGGGCTGGCGGCCGGCCTCTCGTCACCCGACCTGCCCGCACTCACCCTCCAGACCTGGTCGAAGGCCGCGCCGGCAGACTTCATGGCGACGGCGGCCAGCGAGCTGGCCGGGACGAGCAAGACCGCGCGGTACGGCCCCCCCTACAGCGGCCCGGCCAGCAACAGCCAGAAGCTCGCGATCTCCTGGGCAACCCTCGCCGGGTTCCGCCAGCGCATCGACGCGCCGCGCGCGTTCGTCCTCGGCCCGCTCGCGGCCCTCGCCCCGGGGCACCCGAACCTGGCGGGCGCGCTCGAGATCTACGAGGCCGCGACTTCCGCGCGCCGCGCACTGTGGAACAGGGCCTACGCCGCGGTCATCGACAAGGTGCGCTTCGTCGCCGGTGTCCCGGTCGTGCCCGCGGCCGATGACGGCCCGGTCCCCCTGCTGATCGCGGATGAGCTCACCCTGGCCCAGAGCGGCGCCCTCGACACCGACCTCGTCTCGACGCCGAGCTTCTACGGAACCAACTACACGCGCCCGCTGCTCTTCCTCGAGGACGGTGCGTACTTCGCTGCCAGGGCTCAGGCCATGCACCTCCAAGGGAACCAGTGGGGCGTCATGAACGAGACCGGGAGCTACCCTGGCCAGCCCTGGCTGTGGCTCTACCAGCTCTGGTACGAGCTTCCGGGGTGGCGGAACTCCGGCAACGTCGACCTCATCGCCGTCTACATGACCGGCATCGCGACGATCCTGCTGCTCGCCGTTCCCTTCATCCCTGGTCTGCGGGAGATTCCCCGCCTCCTTCCGGTCCACCGCCTCGTATGGCGCTCGTGGTACCGGCACGGACACCCCGAGACCACGGCCTCTGGAACCGAGCGCAAGAGGCTGTAGCAAGCCGGCGAACCCGACGCCGCGTCTCTCGTGGGCAGCCATGGAGCTCTCGTGGACGTGACAGCCCTGCGGTGGCAAGGCCAGGTCGTCGCTGAAGCTCAAAGGGCGTGTGCCGCCCCCCACGGGATTCGGGACCGACCTGTCGGGCACGCTGGATCGAACGCAACCTCACGACGCGCCGGCGCCCATCCCCGTGCACCGCGCCGTTGCCTGCGGCGACGGTCGCTTGGGGTCTCGCGCTCGCGCCAGAAGCGGCAGCGGCCGGAAATGCCAAGGACGCCCGTCCCACGGGCAAAACCGGGGATCGGGCGTCCTTGAAGTTTTCACCGTCGACGCACGGCGGTCACGGGGAACACGACCCCGGGGCCTTACGTGCCTCTTGCCGCTGCGTTCGCTGCCTCGAGCGATCAACCGCCGGTCGAAAGGGCCTTGTCGGGCGTCGAGCCTTGCACTCGCCCTCCTGACAGCCCCGTACCACTCGGGCGTCGACGGATCGGTCCGCCCCGGTGGGCCGCTGCCACCACCTCCCGAGATGAACTCCCAGTCTCCGTGTCTCGGAGGCTCCTCTTCCATTATGCGCCCTTCAGCCCGGCGCGTCAGCCCCATGTTGATGCGTTTGACCACAGATGCGTTGAAATCTGGCGGATTCCCCGCATGTTCTCAGCGCGTCGCGATGGTCGTCCCAGGTGTGGTGACCAGCATTGGGTCGTCGGCTCCGGGGCGCCCGGAGCAAGGGCGGCACGGAGCCGCCCGAGAAGGAGGAACGATGACAGACGTGGGACGCGCATACGGCGGTGGGCGGCGACGCCGGCTGCTTCGCGGCGCGGGCGGACTCGCCTTGGCGGCAGGCGCCGGCGCCGGTGGGTTCTTCGCGGTCGGCGGCACCGCCCAAGCCGCCCGATCGGCGAGCTTGACGGCTCGCCTCAGCGAGCTTCCTGGAGGCGTCTCGTCGATCCGCCCCGCGGTCGTCGGAACCGTCAAGGCGGTCGACACCGCCGGGAACTCGTTCACCGTGAGGACGCGCACCGGCGCGGTGACCGCGGTCGACGTGACGAGCACCACGACCTTCCGCGATCCGGCGGTCAGCGCAGCAGGCCTCGGGAACCTCGCCGTCGGTGATCAGGTCGCGGTCATCGGCACGACGTCCTCGGGCGTGGTGACGGCGACCACCGTGCTTGTCGGCGTGCCCGGCGGACACTGGCGAGGGCCAGGAGACGGCCCCTTCGGCCTCCCGCGCCCCGCGGTCGTCGGAACCGTCAAGGCGGTCGACACCGCCGGGAACTCGTTCACCGTGAGGACGCGCACCGGCGCGGTGACCGCGGTCGACGTGACG
>JAJZMN010000233.1 GCA_021850345.1 Actinomycetes bacterium
CGACGTCGCCCCTGGCCGATCCGAGCGCCTTCTGCGCCAATCGCCGTGGCACAATGTGTTACGGAACCGTAACGCAGAGGGAGGGCACATGCGCTCTCACGGACCGACGCGAGCGCTTCTCGCCGTGGTGACCGGAGTCCTGGTCGCCGTGGCCGGACTTCCCCTCGGCGGTGCCGGTGCGAGCGGTTCTCCGAGGTCGCTCGATCTTCGGTTGGTGGCCCGCCTCCCCGCGGTTCTCCGTCCGTACGCCACGGCTCCGGTCGGCGGCGCAGAGATCGTCGGCGCAAGGCTGTGGATTGCGTTCGAGGGCCTGTCGACGCACGCGACACGCGGACCGTGCCTCAACGTGACAGCGTGCGCGAAGCCGCTGCCGCCACCGACGCACGGGCTCATCGCCGTCTTCTCCACGACGACCGGACGCGTGGTCCGGACGATCGCGACCGGCACGCTCCCGAGGCTCACCGCGGCCGATGGAAACATCTGGGTCTCCACCGCTCGCTCGTTCCCCCGTGACTCGAGCCTCAGCCCGGACATGGCGGCGGTGCCTGCGATCGGCGGCGGATGGGTCCGAGAGTACGACGGCCGCTCCGGTCGGCTCCTCGGGTCCTACAAGGTGCCGTTCCCGACAGACATTGCTGCTGCGGGGAAGCGCGCGTACGTGCTGTCGCTGGTTCCCGGCCGTCCTTACGAGGGAGGGTCCCTTCTCGAGCTCGAGGGTGGTCATGTTCGAACCGTCGCAGAGATCAGGGGTGTGACGTACGGGCCTATGACCGTGTGCGACGGCCGCGTCGCGGTCGCGACGACCATCCCGAGCAAGGCCACGCCCTCTTCGAGTCACGGTCCGGCCGGTGGTCTCCTGACCGTCGTCTCGCTCGGGTCCCACCGCCAGCGAAGCGAGCCTGCTCCCACAGTGAGCTGGACGACGTGCGCGGGGCGACGGATCGCGCTCGTCCGCGTCGCTCCCCACGGCCGGGCGATCACCCTGTACGACGGCGCATGGCCACCGCGCCCCGTCGCGTCGCTTCCCGGCGGGACGACGTCGATCGTGGCCGCCCCAGGGGAACGCGGGCTCTGGTTGATGCTCTCGACGGGCACGTCTCGCACATCCCCCTACGTCGTGAAGCGGTACGAGGGCGGCCGTCTTGCGAACGTTCCGGTGCATCCGCCCGTTGGAGATCTCCAAGCTGACACATGGAGTCTGGCTGCTCGGGGCCCGAAGCTCTTCTACTTGAGCGGTGGCGGTCTCTACTCGCTGACCGCGTCCTATAAGACGGGGGATGGATTGCCCGGTAGCTTGGGGTCCTAGCCGACGTCGGCGACGCGGGAGGAGGGCTGATGGCAAGCGGTGAGGAGCGGACGGGAAGGGTCGACCTCGCACGGCAGCAGGCAGTCATCGACCGCTTCCGTGCGGCAAAGTCTGCACTTCCACCCGAGGAGCGCAAGGTGACCACCCGTGCCGTCGCGCGGATCGTGCAGGACACGAGGTTGCAGGCCCGCCTCGGACGGTTCACCATCGACTCCGACGAGCCGCCGGACCGGGGTGGTGACGACACGGCGCCGTCCCCCTCGCAGCACATGATGGCGGCGATCGGCTTCTGACTGCTCACCCAGGTGGTGCGGTTCGCACCGCTTTACGAAGTCCAGATCGACGACGCCACCGCCGACGTGCGTGCGACCTTCTACAACACCGAGAAGTACGGCGTCGACGACGCGCCCGCATCCTTCGAATCGGTCGAGATCCGACTCACAATCGACTCGCCGGCATCAGACGACGCGGTCGCCAAGCTGGTCGAGCACGCCGAGCGGGCATGCCACATGGCGCAGAGCCTGCGGCACCCGGTTCCGGTGGCCATGAAGGCGTCCCACAACGCCGAGCCCATCGGCTGACGCGTCCGTGCTGCACGGCGGAGTACCCAGCTCCCCGGAGACCCCCTCGTGCGGCCGCTACCGCGCGACCGGCAGGGCGAAGACTTGCGGATGTCGATCGTCCGTCGATCCTCCCTCTGGCGACTCCGGGTGCTCGTTGCAGAACGAGCACGCGTCGCTGCCAGCCGGGTGAAGCCGCGCGCTCAGCCGTCGCGTCCCCTCCCGGTCCAAGCACACCGTGAATCCGTCGTACCGATCGGCGAAGCGCAGTCCGTAGTAGGACCGCCACCCGGTGCTGAGACCGGGGATCCCGATGCCCTTCGGCTCCCGTCGGAACCGCATCCGCACCGGTTGGAAGTACCAGGTGCAGTGACACGAGTGCAGCTTGATGGTCACCAGGTCGTCGAACGCGCCGGAGAGCGCGGTCCGAGGCCATGTCGTGCCGTCGTGGTCCAGATCGTCCGTCATCCCTGCACCGCCTTCCAGTCCAGCGATTTTTCGGAGGTCCCGGGTGGACCCGGGTGGTTCCGGTTGTCCCGGGTTGGTCCTCGGCCGTCGCTCCGGTTGTCCCGGGTTGGTCCTCGGCCGTCGCTCCTTTCGTCACCTGCTTTGGCCCGCGACCCGCATTCAACGCCCTGAATGTTTGCGGCGCGTTGGGGCGCCATAAGAAGAACTTCAAGATTCCTGTTCCCGGCCCGTGCTCGCAGGGGCCGGGTCAGCGGGCCAGGTCACGGGGCCGGGTCAGGGGCCGTCGGGCGTCGTGACCCTCTCGTCGCGTGTCGCGATCGGACGGCGCCGACCGTCCAGGCCCTCAGCTCGCGCCGGGCAGGACGCGCGGCGCGATCGGCTCCTCGACTGCCCGGTCCCCTGTCCGGCGGATTGCGTAGGCGCCCTTGCCGGCGATCTCGGTGACGGCCTCCGCGAGGACGGTCCCGTGGTACACGAGGCCCACCCCGTCGTCGGTGGCGTAGCCGTCCGGAAGGGTGCCGTCGGCGATCAGGCGCTGGAGCAGGGGTCGCCGCTGCGCTTCGGAGTCGTAGTGCACGCCGTTGGCATAGGGGAGGAACCCGAGTCCGTTCGTCACCGGGCGCAGGTCCGGACCGAACGAGTCGGTCGTGCCGCCGACGTGCCAGCAGAGCGACCCGGCCGAGACGCCGGCGAGGACGACGCCCGACTCCCATGCGGTGCGCATGACGGCGCCCACGCCGTGGACCTCCCAGACCGCCAGGAGGTTGGCCACGCTGCCACCTCCCACCCAGACGACGTCCTGGTCCAGCACGAGGCCGGCGATGTCGTCCACGGGAGGCATCGTGAACAGGTTGAGGTGCACGACGTCGATCCCGGCTGCCCTGCCGGCATCGTCCACCATGGCGTTGAACCACCGCTGGTCGCCCATCGCCGTGCCGACATGGCACAGCCGCGGCCGTCTCCCCGAGACCCCCGAGAGCTCGACCGCGTGCAGCACCAGCGGTGCGAAGGCGAGGTCGGTCCTGCCTCCCCTCGTGAACCCGCCGGACGTCGCCAGGATGGTGGGCACGCTCGCAGGCACGCGATCACGGTAGCCGCGGGAGCCGCGGGAGCCGCGGGAGCCGCGGGAGCCGCGGGAGCCGCGGGAGCCGC
>JAJZMN010000110.1 GCA_021850345.1 Actinomycetes bacterium
TCATCAGGGGCTCCGTCCTTTCAGTTTTCGAAGAGCCAACTCCTCGGGTGGACACGATACAGGTAGCGCGTCCTCGTAGAGGGGAATTCCTTTCGTGCACGTGCCGAGACGCGATCCGAGACGCGAGCCGAGACGCGATCCGAGACGCGAGCCGAGACGCGATCCGAGACGCGATCCGAGACACGGCCCGGGCAGTGCCCCGAGAACCAAGCGCATACGCGGCCGGATCCGACGACCTGTGCGGCGTCGAAGAAGCGCAACGGCGCCAAACGAACTTCGACAGTGGCGCCGGAGGGCGGGTCAGTGCCCGGCGTCGTCGGGCGCCGCGGCGCCGGCGGCACCGGGCGGAGCCTCTGGAAGGATCTCGATGCCCGGCACCGATACGCGCAGGTCGGCCACCAGACCGTTCGAGGTGTCGACCCAGTACTCGCGCGGGAGCACGAATCCCTTGGCGACGTTGCCCGACCGAGCGTTGCCGGCGCCCAGGTACAGGTGGACCGGCACGTCGCCGTGGTGCGCGGCAAGGATCTCCTTCAAGGAATCGAGGACGCTCGCGCTGAGCACACCCATCGGGAGCCGAAGCCGGAGCGGCTCGTCGGAAGCCGGGCCGCCGGCGAACGGCGTGACGTCCCAGGCGATCAGCTTGGGCTGGTCGTCGCGCCGGTCGACCCGCGCGCGGATGGTGACCACCGCGTCGTCCGCGATCACCGCCCCGTACTGGCTCATGGTCTTGGGGAAGACGGTGACCTCGATGGAGTCGTCGAGGCCCTCGAGCACGAAGACGGCCATCTGCTCGCCGCGCTTGGTCCACTTGGTCTGGAGTCCCGTGATGACGCCGCCGAACGTTCGCATCGTCTGGTCGGGAAGCTCGGGGATCTCCGCGAGCGACGCGTCGGTGCGCCGGGAGAGCGCGGTCTCGAGCCCGAGCAACGGGTGGTCCGAGACGTAGAGGCCGAGCATCTCCTTTTCGTGGGCGAGCCGCTCCTTCTTGTCGAACTCCCACTCGGGGATGGCCAGGGGCTGGTCGAAGGCCGGCGCCTGGCCGTCGAGCCCCCCGAAGAGCGAGAGGACTCCCTGCTCGCGCTCGCGCCGGCGGGCGATGATCTGGCCCACGACCACCTCGTGGACGGTCAAGAGCCCCTTGCGGGTGTGCCCCAACGAGTCGAACGCCCCCGCGCGGATGAGCGCCTCCATCGGCTGCTTGTTCAGCACCGTGTAGGGCACCCGCTCGCAGAAGTCGTAGAAGTCGCTGAACGGACCGTTCGCCTCGCGCTCGGCGACGATCGCCTCGGCGACCGAGGCCCCGACGTTGCGCACCGCAGCGAGGCCGAAGAGGATCGTGCCCGCGCCGTCGCCGTCCAAGACAGGGGTGAAGTCGGCGGCCGAGCGGTTCACGTCGGGGACCGACACCGTGATGCCGCGTGCCCGGCACTCCGCCAGGTACACGCCCGCCTTGTCGAGGTTCTCCCGGACGCTGGTGAGCAGGGCGGCGAGGTACTCGGTGGGGTAGTTGGCCTTCAGGTAGGCCGTCTGGTAGGCGATGAACCCGTAGCCGAAGGCATGGGACTTGGCGAACGCATAGTCGGCGAAGGGCTCGATGATGTCGAACCACTGCTCGCCGAGCTCGCGGCTGTAGCCGTTGTTCGCGACGCTTTCGACGAACTTGTCTCGCTCGACACGCATGATCTCGCGGACCTTCTTGCCGCAGGCCTTGCGGAGGTTGTCCGCGTCCGCGAGCGAGTACCCAGCGAACTGCTGGGCGACCCGCATGAGCTTCTCCTGGTAGATCATGAGGCCGAACGTGTCGGCGAGGATCGGCTCGGCGTCGGGGTGCAGGTACTCGACCGCCTTGCGGCCGTTCTTGCGGTCCGCGTAGTCCTTGTGCATGTTCGCCGCCATCGGGCCGGGGCGGTAGAGCGCGATGAGTGCGGCGATGTCCTCGAAGCAGTCGGGGGCGAGCGAGCGCATGAGCGTGCGCATGGCGCCACCTTCGAGCTGGAAGACCCCCATCGAGTCGCCTCGGCGCAGCAGCTCGAAGGTGGCGTCGTCGTCGAGGGGGATGTGGTCGATGTCGAGCCGGGTGCCCCGAGTCTTCTCGATGAGGTCCACGGCGTCGGAGATGACGTCGAGGTTTCGCAGTCCCAAGAAGTCCATCTTCAAGAGGCCCAGGTCCTCGACCCCGTGCATCTCGTACTGGGTGACGATCGGCGCCGTCTCCGGGTCGCTCCCCGGATCGGGCTTGCGCTGGACGGGCAGGTACTCGGTGAGCGGGTCCTTGGTGATGACGACGGCTGCCGCGTGGATGCCGTCCTGGCGGCGCAGCCCTTCGAGACCTTTGGCGACGGTGGTCACCCGAGCGACGTCGGGGTCGTCCGCGGCCATCTGACGGAGCTCGGCGGCGACCTTCCAGCCGTCCTCGTAGAGGTGTGGCGGCGTCTCGGCGATGCAGGCCCACAACGGGGTGTCGCGGCCCATCACGAGCGGTGGCATGGCCTTCGCGACGCGGTCCCCCAGCGCGTAGGGGTACCCGAGCACCCGGGCGGCGTCACGTACCGAGGCCCGGGCTTTGATGGTGCCGAAGGTGATGATCTGTGCGACGTGGTCGCGGCCGTAGCGCTCTGCGGCGTAGCGGATCATCTCGTCGCGGTACCGGGAGTCGAAGTCCATGTCGATGTCGGGCATCGTGGCGCGCGAGGGGTTCAGGAACCGCTCGAACAGCAGGTCGTAGCGGATGGGGTCGATCTCGGTGATCGCCAAGCAGTAGGCGACGGCGCAGCCGGCGGCGGACCCTCGCCCCGGGCCGACGCGGATGCCGTTGTCCTTGGCATGGCGGATGAGGTCCCAGACGATGAGGAAGTACGCCGAGAAGCCCATGTCGTCGATGACCCGAAGCTCGTAGGCGATGCGCTCGGCGATGTCGTCGGGCACGGGGTCGCCGAAGCGCTGGCGCGCGCCGGCGAGGGCGAGGTGCGACAGGTACTCGCCGGCGGTCTCGAACCCCTCGGGGAGGGGGAAATCGGGGAGCTTGGGCTTGCCGAGCTCGATGTGGACGTTCGCCCGCTCGGCGATGAGCAGCGTGTTGTCGCAGGCCTCGGGAACCTCCGCGAAGAGCCGGCGCATCTCCGCCGCGCTCTTCAGGTAGTGACCGGACCCCTTGAACTTGAAGCGGTTCGGCTGGTCGATGGTCGCCTTGGTCTGGACGCAGAGCAAGGCGTCGTGGGCCTGGGCGTCCTCGGGCCGGGTGTAGTGGCTGTCGTTGGTCGCGAGCAGCGGCGCTGTCAGCCGGCGCGCGATCTCGATCAGCTGGGGGTTCGTGCGGTGCTGCTCTTCGATGCCATGGTCCTGGAGCTCGACGAACAGGTTGTCGCGCCCGAAGATCTCCTGGAGGCGCCCCGCCTTTCGGAGCGCGTCGTCGAAGTTGCCCGCAAGCAGGCTCTGGGTCACGTGGCCGCCGAGGC